>JAJXTX010000001.1:38528-41274 GCA_021783385.1 Pseudomonadota bacterium | reverse complement strand
ACGACCTGCTGGTGCTGTGCGCGCCGCCGGATCATCCGCTGGCGCGCAAGCGCGGCCTGCGGCCAGCGCATTTCGCCGGTGCGCGCTGGGTGATGCGCGAACCCGGTTCGGCCACGCGCACCACCAGTGAGCGCGTGCTGGCGCAGCTGCCCGCCGGCGAGACGGTGCTGGAGCTGGACCAGATCGAGGCGATCAAGCAGGCGGTGATCGCCGGGCTGGGCATCGCCGTGCTGCCCGCGGTGGCGGTGACCGACGCGCTGGCAGCCGGCCGCCTGAAGGCCTTGCGCACGCCGTTTCTCGATCTGCGCCGCAAGCTGTCGCTGCTGCTGCACCGGCAGAAATACCACGGCGCGCTGCTGGAGGCGTTCCTTGCGTGCACGGATGACCACATGCCGGGGCGGTGAGTTGGCGCGGTGGAAGGCAGACCCGTTCTGCATCCGGCCCGCGAACCGCGTGGATCCTTGTCCTTCGACTGCGCTTCGCTACGCTCAGGACGAACGGTCGAGGTACTGCGCTTCGCTACGCTCAGGATGAACGGTGGAGATCACGCAGCACGGGCCGGATCTGCCACGCCCGGCCTGCCGGCGTGGCGGGCGCCTCAGCCGGCAGCCATCGTGCCCGCGATCTCGGCCAGCAGTGCGGCCACCTGCTCGTGCGTATGCGCGTGCAGCAGCCGCGCGGCGTGGCGGCGCAGGTGGGCGTGGTCGAGCGTGGCGAGGCGGTCGCGCACGTGCAGGATCTGGCTCGGGTGCATGCTGAACTCGCCCAGCCCCAGCACCAGCAGCAGCGCGGTGAAGTTGCTGTCGCCGGCGATCTCGCCGCACAGGCTCACCGGCTTCTTCGCGCGGCGGCCGGCGCCGATCACGTGCGACAGCAGCCGCAGCAGCGCCGGCTGCAGCGGGTTGTAGATGTTCTCCAGCGCGTCGTTGCTGCGATCGGCGGCGAGCACGTACTGGGCCAGGTCGTTGGTGCCGATGGCGAGGAAATCGGCATGTTCGAGCAGCGCGCGCACGTTGATGGCGGCGGCCGGCACCTCGATCATCGCGCCCAGCGGCAGCTTCTCCGGCAGGTCGACGTTCTCGCGCTTCAGCTCCTGCCGCGCCAGCTTGAACAGCGTGCGTACCGCAATGAGTTCATCCGGCTGGGTCACCATCGGCACCAGCACGCGCACCGGGCCGTAGCAGGCGGCGCGCAGGATCGCGCGGATCTGGGTCGAGAACACCGCCGGATAGCGCAGCGACAGTCGCACGCCGCGCACGCCGAGCGCGGGATTTTCCTCGCCGCGCATCACCAGCCCCGCGGCATCGGCCTTGTCGGCGCCCAGGTCCAGCGTGCGGATGGTCACCGGCAGGCCGCCCATGCCCATCACCAGGTCGCGGTAGGCGATGAACTGTTCGTCCTCGGACGGCAGTTCCTTGTGCCGCAGGAACAGGAATTCGGTGCGGTACAGGCCGACGCCGTCGGCGCCGCGCGCGCGCGCCATGGCCACGTCCGCCGGGGTTTCGGCGTTGGCCAGCAGGCAGATGTCGATGCCATCGCGGGTGCGCGTGGGCGCATTGGCCAGCTTGGCCAGCCGGCGCCCCTCGATCACCGCCTCGCGCTGCCAGGCGCGGTAGCGTGAGAGATCCTGCGCGGTCGGATGCACTACCGCCTCGCCGCGCTCGGCGTCGAGCAGGATCAGGTCGTCGTCATGGATGTCGGACAGCGCGTCGCGCGTGCCCACCAGCATCGGCAGGCCCAGGCTGCGCGCCAGGATCGCGCTGTGCGAATACGCGCTGCCGGAGCTGCCGACCACGCCGAGCAGGCCGTTGCCGGCGAGCTGCGCCATCTCGGCCGGCGCGATGTTGTCGGCGATCAGGATCTCGCCCACGCGCGCGGCCAGCTTGCGCTCCTCCGGGCTGGTCTGCCGCATCAGCGCGGAGATCACCCGGTTGATCACCTGCTCGACGTCCTCCTTGCGGCTGCGCAGGTAGGGATCGTCCATCGCCTCGAACACGGCGGACAGGCGGTCGCGCTGCTTCTTCAGCGCGGCGCCGGGGCGGTAGTGGCCGATCCGCACCAGATCGTCCAGTCCGCGCAGCAGCTCGGGATCGTCCAGCAGCAGGCTGTGCGCATCGATGAACTCGTTGACCTCGCGCGCCAGCGCGCCGTGCAGCTTGCCGCGCAGTTCGCGCAGCTCCTGCCGCGCTGCCTCCAGCGCCTCGTGCAGGCGCTGCAGCTCGCTCTCGACCTCGTCCGCGGCCAGCGGCCGGGTATCCACCGCGTAGCGGCTGGGCTGCACCAGCCGGGCGCGGCCCAGCGTCATGCCGTGCGCCGCGATGGTGCCGCTGAGCACGTGCCTCATGGGTGGTTCCCTGTTCGCATCATCACGCTCCTTCGTCGAACTTGCGCTCGAACAGTGCGGCCACCGCGGCCACCGCGGCGTGCTCGTCCGGGCCGTCAGCGCGGATGGTCAGCGGCGTGCCGATAGCTGCAGCCAGCATCATCACGCCCATGATGCTCTGCGCGTTGACCTCACGGCCTTTGCTGACCAGCCAGACAGTGGATTGAAAACGTTGTACCTCTTGCACCAGCTTGGCCGAGGCGCGCGCATGCAGGCCGAGCTTGTTGGATACCACAATCTGTTGTTCAAGCATGATCGATGAAGATTCCTCCGCGGCCGCCGCTGGCTGCGATCTGTGCCAGTTCGTCCAGCGGCTTTTCCGCATAGTTGAGAACGCGCAGCAGCATCGGCAGGTTGAGCCCC
>JAJXTX010000001.1:20997-38428 GCA_021783385.1 Pseudomonadota bacterium | reverse complement strand
ATCTGTTGTTCAAGCATGATCGATGAAGATTCCTCCGCGGCCGCCGCTGGCTGCGATCTGTGCCAGTTCGTCCAGCGGCTTTTCCGCATAGTTGAGAACGCGCAGCAGCATCGGCAGGTTGAGCCCCGATACGCAGCGCAGATGGACACCCAGCTCGGCCAGCGACAGGCCGATGTTGCAGGGCGTGGCGCCGTACAGGTCGGCCAGCACCAGCACGCCGTCGCCGCGATCGAGCGCGCGCGCGTGGCGGGCGGTGAGCGCGCGCATCACGTCGGGATCGGATTCTGGCGGAATCTCCACTGCGTCGACCTGCAACGGCAACGTCGGCATCACGTGGTGGGCGGCGGAGATCAGCGCCTTGCCGACCGCCTCGTGCGTCATCAGCAGGACTCCGACGTTCATCGGGCGTCTCCGGCGATGGAAGCGTGGATCGGGGGCATGGGCATGGCCATCATTCGAGTTCGCGGTGAAAGGTGAGCACGCCTTCGTGGCGACTGCGGCAGTGCGCCGCCAGCTTCTCGACCAGGTAGACCGAGCGGTGCCGGCCACCGGTGCAGCCGACCGCAATCGTCATGTAGCTGCGGTCGTCCTGCTCGAAGCGCGGCAGCCAGGTATCCAGCCAGCGCGCGGTGTCGGCGAAGTATTCGGCCACCAGCGGCTGCGTATCGAGGAACTCGCGCACCGGTGCGTCCTTGCCCGACAGCGGTCGCAGGTGCGCCTGCCAGTGCGGATTCGGCAGGCAGCGGGCGTCGAACACGAAGTCCGCATCCAGCGGCAGCCCGCGGCGGAACGCGAACGACTGGAACATCAGGGTCAGCCCCGCAGTGGCCTGCGCATAGCCGCTGGCGACCAGCCGGCGCAGCTGATGCACGTTGAGCTCGCTGGAGTCGATCACCTTGTCGGCAATCGCCATCAAAGGTCGCAGCAGCCGGCGCTCCTCGACGATCGCATCGGCCAGCGACACGCCGCGCGTGGCCAGCGGATGGCGGCGGCGGGTTTCCGAATAGCGCTTGATCAGCACCTCGTCGCGGCAATCCAGGAAGATCAGGTGCAGCTGCACGCCGGCGGCGGCCAGCTGCGACAGCACCGCCGGCATGTGGGTGAAATCGGCGCCGCGGTTGCGCACATCCACGCCCACCGCGATGCGCCGATGCGTGTCGCCGTTGCCGTGGATCACCGCATCGACCAGCTGCGGCAGCAGCGCCGAGGGCAGGTTGTCGACGCAGTAGAACTCCAGATCCTCCAGCGCGCGCAGCGCCACCGTCTTGCCGCCACCGGACAGGCCGGTGAGCACGATCAGGTGGATCTCCTGCGGGTCGAGCGGCGGGTTGAGCAGGGCAGTGGAATTTTCGTTCATGGGTTCACCACGGAGGCAGCCGGCGCAGCTGGTGCGCCTGACGGTCGATGAAGGTCTGTGCCGGATCGATGCCCTTGCTTTTCAGCGCGTGGCTGCGCACGGCGGCTTCGACCAGCACCGCGAGATTGCGCCCCGGCGCCACCGGAATGGTGATCATCGGCACCGCTACGTCGAAGATCTCGCGGTGGCCGATGTCGCCGGTGAGGCGGGTCAGCGCTTCGGTATCCTCGCCCTCGCGCATCGGCTTGAGGTGGATCACCAGCCGCAGGTACTTGGACGGCTTGACCGACATGTGACCGAACATCTCGCGTACGTTGAGCACACCCAGACCACGTACTTCCAGCAGATCCTGCAGCAGCTCCGGGCAGCTGCCGTCGATCACGTCGGGCGCAATCAGGGTGAACTCGGTGGCGTCATCGGCGACCAACCGGTGGCCGCGGCTGATCAGCTCCAGCGCCAGCTCGCTCTTGCCCGAGCCGGACTCGCCGGTGATCAGCACGCCGATCGAGAACACTTCCAGAAACACCCCGTGCAGGGTGGTCTTCGCCGCCAGCATGCGCGCCAGGTGGTACTGCAGATAGGTCAGCAGCTCGTGGCCGCGCTTGGGGCTGATCCACAGCGGCGTGTTGGTCTCCTCGGCCACTTCGCGCAGGTCGGCCGGAATCGCCTGGTCCTTGGTCACGATCAGCGCCACCGGCTGGTAGGCGGCGATCTTGTGCATCACTTCCCAGCGCTGGCGCGAGTCCAGTCCGTCGAGGTAGTTCAGCTCCTCGCTGCCGACGATCTGGATCTTGTTCGGGTAGATGACGTTGAGGTAGCCGATCATCGAGGGCCGGCGCGACTGCGTGGCGCCGGGGTCGATCACCCGCGCTTCGCCGCGCATGCCGGAGACCCAGCGCAGGGCCATCCGTTCGTGGACGCCGTCGTAGAGTTGTCGCGCGCTGATCCGGTCCAAGCGAAGCATCCTGGTGCCGCATGATGAGCCTGGGTGGGCAGTTGCGCGGCGACCGGGCCATTGTGCCAGCTTGAACGGAGGGGCGTCTCGAAAGAGGTCGGGCGGGCCGCCGCGGAACGGCGGCCCGCGGAGCGGCGGCTCAGCAGTTTGTGAAGAAAACCACTTCCTGTGGTTTTCTTCCATCGCGAGTCCGGCGCATGTCCGGACTCGCTCACGCGGATCAGGTACTGGCGTACCCGATCCGCGACCGGCCATCCCTGGCCGGCCCGAGAGGTTGAAGAGTCACAACCTCTCAGCCGTAGAGGCGTTCCTGGCGCACTTCGCGCTGGTGCTTGTCGCAGACCTTTTCGCGGTGCTTGCGCAGCTGGTTGACCAGTTTGTCGAACACCAGGTCGATCGAGGTGTACATGTCGGCTTCGGCGGCCTCGGCGTGCAGGACCGCGCCGGTGACGCCGAGCGTGCCTTCGGCGCATTGCTGCAGCTTGTCCACCGACAGCACGATCACCAGGCTGATCAGCCTGTCGTCGAGGCGCTTGAGTCGTTCGAGTTTGACGGTGGCGTGTTCGCGCAGGGCCTGGGTGACTTCGATCTGCCGGCCGCTGAGTTGGAATTGCATGGGGCGCCTCCTCTGGTGGTGCAGTGCCGCTTGGCGCGGCGGGTTCGATGCACGGCGGCTGCACGCAGCCACGCGGCATCGTCAATCACTGTCTACTCGTATGTGGACGCTTTTGCACCCGTCGAGTTCCCGAGTCGATGACTGCGTCACTCAGCTGGCGCGCTGGCGTTCGCTGGAGCTGGGGATGCGCAGGCCCTCCCGGTATTTGGCGACGGTGCGGCGTGCCACCTGGATGCCCTTGCGCTGCAATTCCTCGGCCAGCGCCTGGTCGGACAGCGGCTTGCGCGTATCCTCGGCGTCGATCAGCTTGCGCAGCATGGCCTGGATCGCGGTGGCCGAGGCGCTGCCGCCGTCCTCAGTGGAAACGCCGCTGGAAAAGAAGTATTTCAGCTCGAAGGTGCCGCGTGGCGTGTGCAGATACTTGCGCGTGGTGACGCGCGAGATGGTCGATTCATGCATGCCCACCTCCTCGGCCACTTCGCGCAGCACCAGCGGATGCATGGCTTCCGGGCCATAGTCGAGGAAGGCGCTTTGCCGGCGCACGATCGCCTCGGCCACCTTCAGCAGGGTTTCGGCGCGCGACTCCAGGCTCTTGATCAGCCAGCGCGCCTCCTGCAGCTGGCCGCGCATCCAGCTGGCGTCCTCCCCGCGCGCACGCGCGATCAGCCCGCAATAGTGCTGGTTCAGCCCCAGCCGCGGCTGCGCGTCCAGGTTCAGGCTGACCCGCCAGCGGCTGCCGTCGCGCAGCGCGTAGACATCCGGCGCCACGTATTCCACCGGGGTGGCGTCGAGCGCCGCACCGGGGCGTGGATCGAGGCTGCGGATCAGCACCGCGGCGGCGGCCACGTCGTCCTCGCTCGCATGCAGGCGCCGCGCGAGCCGGGCGATGTCGTTGCGCGCGAGCAGCTCCAGCTCGCCATCGACCATGCGCAGCGCCAGCTCGCGCTGCGGCGTGGCCGGGTCGAACTGCTGCAGCTGCACGCGCAGGCAGTCGCGCAGGTCCAGGCTGCCCACGCCGGCCGGATCGAAGCCCTGCAGCTGGCGCCGCACCGCGTCGATCTCCCCGATGCTCGCGCGCAGGTCGGTCGGCAGCGCGGCGAGCACCGCCTCCAGCCCTTCGGTGAGGTAGCCGTCGGCGTTGAGCGAGTCGATCAGCACGGTGGCGATCAGGTGCTGGCGGCTGTTGAACGAGGCCAGATTGAGCTGCCACAGCAGATGCTGCTGCAGCGTTTCCGGGGCGGCGTTCTGCGGCTCGAACTCCTCGTCGCCGCGCGAACCGGCGCTGCTGCTGTTGCCGAGGCTGCTGCTGGAGAAGTCGATCGGCGATTCGGCCACGCCGCCGCCGTCGGCCCAGTCGGCGGCTTCGTCACCCTCGCTTTCGCTGCTGCTGCTCGCGGTCGAGCTGGCGCTGGCCGCATAGTCGGGGGCGGCCTCATCGTCTTCGGCGACCGCGGCGTCCTCGCTGTCTTCGGCAAACTCCAGCAGCGGGTTGCTTTCGGCGATCTGCCGCAGCTCGGCTTCCAGCTCCAGCTGCGACAGCTGCAGCAAGCGGATCGCCTGCTGCAGTTGCGGCGTCAGGGTCAGCTGCTGGTGAAGGCGAAACTGCAGGGCAGGTTTCATGCAAGCCGGATCGAAGGAACTCGCGGCCATCCTAGCGCGTGCCCGCAGACGCGGCCATAGCCTGCCAACGTGGCGCCCGCGCGGGTGGCGCGGGCGCTCAAAGGCGGAATTCGCGACCCAGGTAGACCTCGCGTACCTTCTCGTCGGCGAGGATGTGCGCAGGCGTGCCGCGCGACAGCACCTCGCCGTCGCTGAGGATGTAGGCGCGATCGCAGATGCCGAGCGTCTCGCGCACGTTGTGGTCGGTGATCAGCACGCCGATGCCGCGTTCCTTGAGGTGGCGCACGATGCGCTGGATCTCGCCGACCGAGATCGGGTCGACCCCGGCGAACGGCTCGTCCAGCAGCATGTAGCGCGGCTGCGCGGCCAGCGCGCGGGCGATCTCCACCCGCCGGCGCTCGCCGCCGGATAGGCTGATGCCCTTCTGGCCGGCGATGTGACCGATCTTCAGTTCGTCAAGCAGGCTCTCCAGCTCGCTGCTGCGCGCCTGCGCGTCGAGGCCGGGGCGCAGTTCCAGCACCGCCATGATGTTGTCGGCCACGCTGAGCCGGCGGAACACCGACGCCTCCTGCGGCAGGTAGCCGATACCCAGCCGCGCACGCGCGTGCATCGGCAGGCCGGTGATGTCCTGCTTGTCGAGCTTGATGCTGCCGCCATCGGCCTCGATCAGCCCGACCACCATGTAGAAGCAGGTGGTCTTGCCGGCGCCGTTGGGGCCAAGCAGGCCGACCACCTCGCCCTCGCGGATCGAGAAGCCGAAGTCACGCACCACCTGCCGCGATTTGAAGCTTTTCTGCAGACCTTCGGCGGAGAGCATCGCTAGTGGAGTTCCTGCGCGGGCGTCGAGCTGGCGGGCGCTGGCGTGACGGCAGGTGCTGCCGCGGCGGCCGGTCTGGGCTTGGGCAGGAACACGCCGTGCACCAGGCCGTCGCCATTGGCCTCGCCGGTGATCTGGCTGGTGGCGGTGTTGTAGGTGAGCTTGTCGCCCTCGAACTGGCCGCGCCCCTGCTGCTTCACCACGGCGTGCCCGCTGAGCACCGCGATGCCGTGGATGTTGTCGTAATCGAGCTGGGCGGCGTCGCCGGTCATCAGGTTGCCGCTGTCGTCAAGCTGCTGGATGTGGGCCGGGTTGCCGGTGACCACCACGCGGGCGATCTGGGTATCGGCGTCCAGGTAGATCTTGGCGAGATCGCCGCTGATCACCAGGCTGCCCTGGGTGATCCTGACGCTGCCCTTGAGCGTGGTGACCGTGTTCGGCGCGTTGAACGCCTCGGTGGACTTGGCCACGTAGTCCATCGGCTGCTGGCGATCGGACTGCTTCGCCGACACCAGCGCCGGCAGCAGCGCGAGTACGGCCGCCGCCAGGACGCCCGCGGCAAACCTACGATTTGCGTTTGCGCGGGGGAAACGAGCCGTGGCTGTCATCGAGCAACTCCAGATGGTTTTCGGTGAGGTTGGCACGCATGCCGACCCCGCTCATTCTACTGTCGCCCTGCGTCATCTGCGCCGGCGCCGCGGTTTCCATGCGGTTTTCCTTGGGGTAGGCGGTGACGTCGGAGGTCTGCAGGTCGGCCGCCGGGCCACCGGCGTAAGCGGGCCGGTGCATGCTCACCGGCCCCTGCAGCTTGAGCACGGTGCCCGCCTTGTTGACCCAGCCGTAGAGCGACCGGCCCTGCCAGTCCGGCACGCCGGCGCGGCGCGCGGGCAGCGTGAAGCTGGGCGCGTCGATGTAGAGCGAGTCGTCGCCCTCGCGGCGCTCCAGGTGCGGCGTGACCATGCGGAAGCCGGGCTTGCCGTCGACGTTGTACGCCCACAGCCGCGCGTTGGTGAGGGTGTAGCCGGAGCGCGGCGGACCGACGAAATCGGGCGGCGCAGTGGCCGGGCCCATCCACCACAGCGCCAGCTGCACCAGCCCGCCGGCCAGTGCCAGCAGCACGCTGGCCACCGGCACGCGCCGGTCGCGCAGCCACCGGCGCAGGCTCACTGCCAGTGCTCCCGCTCGGCGTCGCGGTGGCCCTGCGCGTGCAGGATCAGATCGCATACCTCGCGCGCCGCGCCCATGCCGCCGCCGTGGCGGGTCTGCCAGTGCGCCTGCTCGACCACCCAGGGATGCGCGTTGGCCACCGCCACGGCCAGCCCGGCCAGCCGCATCGGCGCCAGGTCGGGCAGGTCGTCGCCGACGAAGGCCGCCTGCGGCGGCGTGAGTTTCAGCGCGTCCAGCAGCTCGCGCAGGCAGGCGCGCTTGTCGCCCTGGCCCTGGTAGAGGTGGGCGATATCCAGCTCTGCGGCGCGCAGCGCGACCGTGTGGCTGATCCGCGCGGTGATAATCGCTACCTGCACGCCATAGGCCTGCAGCCGCTTCAGGCCGAGACCGTCGTGCGCGTGGAACACCTTGGTCTCGCGGCCGTCCTCGCCGTACCAGAGCCGGCCGTCGGTAAGCGTGCCGTCGACGTCGAACACCGCCAGCCGGATACGGGCGGCGCGGGCGAGCAGGTCGGCGGGGAGGTTGGCGAGGTAATCAGTGGGCACGGGGTAAGGTTCTGGGTGGGGCAGGGTCAAGAGCGATTTGCCTGATTTGTTTGATTCGCCAGCGGCGAATCAAACTACGCGCGCACGGAGCAGATCGTGAATGTTCAGTGCGCCGACCACGTGCTGTTCATCATCGACCACCAGCAGCGCGTGGATCTGGTGCTTTTCCATCAGCTGCGCCGCCTCGGCCGCCAGCTTGTCGGCGCCGATGGTCTTCGGGCCGCGGGTCATCAGTTCGGCCACCGTGGCGCCGCGCAGGTCGACGCCTTCGTCGTCCAGCGCGCGGCGCAGATCGCCGTCGGTGAACACGCCAAGCAGGCGCTGCTCGGCGTCGACCACCGCGGTCATGCCCAGATGCTTGCGCGTCATTTCCACCAACGCGGTGGTGAGGTTGGCTTCCGGCGCGACCCGCGGCACGTCGTCGCCGCTGTGCATCACGTCGCTGATGTGCAGCAGCAGGCGCCGGCCCAGGCTGCCGGCGGGGTGCGAGCGGGCGAAATCATCGGAGGTGAAGCCGCGGGCCTCCAGCAGTGCGATCGCCAGCGCGTCGCCCAGCACCAGTGCCACCGTGGTGCTGGTGGTCGGCGCCAGCCCGAGCGGGCAGGCTTCGCTGGAAATGCTGCCGTCCAGATGCACGTCGGCCTCGGTGGCCAGCGAGGAATACGGTTTGCCGGTGATCGCAATCAGCGGAATGCCCTGCCGCTTGATCATCGGCAGGATGAACAGCAGCTCGTCGGTCTCGCCGGAGTAGGACAGCGCCAGCACCACGTCCTGCGGCAGGATCATGCCCAGGTCGCCGTGACTGGCCTCGCCCGGATGCACAAAGAACGCCGGCGTGCCGGTGGAGGCAAGGGTGGCGGCGATCTTGCGCGCCACGTGGCCCGATTTGCCCATGCCGCTGACCACCACGCGGCCCTTGCAGGCCAGGATCAGCCGGCACGCCTCGACGAACGCCGGCCCGATGCGCGGCTCCAGCGCGTGGATCGCCTCCGCCTCGCTGGCGATCACCGTGCGCGCGTTGCGCACGATGGCGTCCGGATCGAGCGAGGTTGCGGCGGCCGTGGCAGGTGAGGCGGGGGCGATGCGTGCGTTCATGTCGGCTCGGCAAGGGAGTGGGAATGCCTGTCCTGTGGCGGCACCGGCGATCACCGACGGCTGCATTCGAGCAGCACGGTCGTTTCTGCGCCAGCGTATTTCCATTACCATGGCACATCAGCATTTTAACGTCATAAGTCCGCGCATTGGATTCCGTTTGCCCCCGAATCCGCCGGTTCGCCGACTTGCAACCCCGTATGGATCCCTCCCGATGGACTCAGCCCGCATCCAGGCATTGATCGAGCACGGCCTGGCCGGCGCGCGCGCCGAAGTCAGCGGCGCCGACGGCGTGCATTTCGAGGCGACCGTGATCGCCGGCCAGTTTGCCGGCAAGCTGCCGCTGGCACGGCACCGGCTGGTCTATGCCACGCTGGGCGGCCTGATGGGCGGTGAGATCCACGCGCTGGCGCTGAAAACCCTCACCCCCGAGGAAGCCGCCGCGCGCCACGGGTAATCTCCGTTCGAATTGAACAGTCCGGCATGAATGCCGGTTCTTCTTTGCGCTCATGGAGGAGCGCACAAGCTAGGAAAACGATGGCCAAGATCCTGATCAGTGGCGGTGTGCCGCTCAATGGCGAAGTCGGCATTTCCGGCGCCAAGAACGCCGTGCTGCCGATCCTCGCCGCCTGCCTGCTGGCGGATGAGCCGGTCAGCATCGGCAACGTGCCGCACCTGCACGACGTCACCACCTTCATCGAGCTGCTCGGCCAGATGGGCGTGCAGCTGGTGCTGGACGACCGCATGAAGATGCACGTCGACCCGCGCACCACCAGCACCTGCGTGGCGCCCTACGACCTGGTGCGCACGATGCGCGCCTCGATCCTGGTGCTCGGTCCGCTGGTGGCGCGCTTCGGCCAGGCCGAGGTGTCCCTTCCCGGCGGCTGCGCGATCGGCTCGCGTCCGGTCGACCAGCACATCCGCGGGCTGCAGGCGCTGGGTGCGGAGATCACCGTCGAGAACGGCTACATCAAGGCCAGGGCGAAACGGCTCCGGGGCGCGCGGATCCTGATGGACATGGTCACCGTCACCGGCACCGAGAACATCATGATGGCGGCCACCCTGGCGCAGGGCACCACGGTGATCGAGAACGCCGCGCAGGAGCCCGAGGTGGTCGACCTGGCGCACTGCCTGATCGCGATGGGCGCGCAGATCGAGGGCGCCGGCACCTCCACCATGGTGATCCACGGCGTCGAGCGCCTGCACGGCGCCGAGCACGACGTGCTGCCGGACCGCATCGAAACCGGCACCTACCTGGTCGGCGCAGCGATGACCGGCGGCAAGGTGCGCGCACGGCACGCCCGCGCGAGCACGCTTGACGCCGTGCTGGCCAAGCTGGAGGAATCGGGCGCGCACATCGCCACCGGCGATGACTGGATCGAGCTGGACATGCGCGGGCGGCGGCCGAAGGCGGTGAACATCAGCACCGCGCCGTATCCCGCGTTTCCCACCGACATGCAGGCGCAGTTCACCGCGCTCAACTGCATCGCCGAGGGCACCGGCATGGTGGTCGAAACGGTGTTCGAGAACCGCTTCATGCACGCGCACGAGCTGCAGCGTCTGGGCGCGGACATCCGTCTGGAAGGCAATACCGCGGTGATCCAGGGCGTCGCGCAGATGAGCGGCGCGCCGATCATGGCCACCGACCTGCGCGCCTCCGCCTGCCTGGTGCTGGCCGGCCTGGTGGCCACCGGCGACACCGTGGTCGATCGCGTCTACCACATCGACCGCGGCTACGAGAACATCGAGGAGAAGCTCGGCGTGCTGGGCGCGAAAATCCGGCGCCTGCCGAACTGATGGTGGCGGGAATTATCGCCCCGCCTCCAGCGACGCGCTGTCGCGCAACCAGCATGGACCGCGGGGGCGATTTGCCCACAAGGGCGGCCACCGCGCGCCGGCTTCGATCCGTGTTGCATGCGCAGAACGGCGGGCCGTGCCCGCCCTGCGAAAGCGCTCGTCCCCCTTTCGGTCCGTCGGTGGCGTGATGTCTGATGAGAGCGACTTCAGTCGCGATGCTTTCGGCAAATTGGTTGCATCAAAGCAGAAGCATCGCGGCTGAAGTCGCTCCCACCCAGCGCGCCCGATCGGCCGGGTCAGCGCTGGCTGTAGCGCACCAGCTGCATCACCAGATCGCCGCCGTTGTGCTGTGCCAGCTTCACCGGCACCGGATAGCGCGCGGGCACGTACCAGGCGCTGAAACCGAGCTGGGCATCGCTGCGGTCGACCCGTTCGGCGTCGAAGCTGCCGGCGGCGACCTTGATCGGCTGCTTGCCGGTCACCGCAAAGTGCTGGGTTTCGACATGCTGCCGCACTGCCACCGGCAGCGTGATCTGCCGCTGGCCATCGCGCAGCGCCAGCCCGAGCGCCAGCGCGATCGTGTTGCGTTCGACCAGGCCCGGCGTGGCCGGATAGGTTTTGGGGCCCTTGCCTTCGTCCATGCTGACCTGGCGGGTTGCCCAGTCGACCGCCAGGTGGCGCTGCTTGTGCTTGCCCGCGGCGATCAGCTGGTAGTCGTAGCTGATCGCCTCGGGCACGTCGCCTTTCCAGCGGAAGCGCGAGGTTTCCGTGGTGCTGGCGCCGAGCAGGGCGGCCAGCCCGCTGGTGCCCTTGATCTCGGTGCGGTAGATCCACTCGCCGTGACCGGCCGGCCGCAGCGTCACCGTGGCCTCGCCCATCGGCGCGCCGCCCTGCAGCACGTCGTAGCGGGCGGTGAAGGCGGCGGGCGTGGCCGCAGTGGCGCGCGGTGACGCGCACAGCAGGCCAAGGGTGAGAGCGGTGGCGAAAAGCGGGAGGAACGCAGGGCGGATAGTCATGCGCCGAGTCTGCCCACGCCGGGCTGAACCGCGGATCACTTCACGCCGCCGGCTGCAGCCCGTGCGCGCCCAGCTCGAGCGGCGCGGCCAGCGGCTGGCCGTCCAGCTGCACGGTGTGGCCGTCCCAGCGCAGGCGGTGGCTCGCCAGCAGGCCGAGCACGGCCGGCAGCAGCCGGTGTTCCAGCGGCAGCAGGCGCTGGGCCAGCTGCGCTTCGTCGTCGCCCGGGGTGATCGCCAGCCGCGCCTGCGCGATCACCGGGCCGCCGTCGAGTTCGGCGGTGACGAAGTGCACGCTGGCGCCGTGCTCCGCGTCACCCGCTTCCAGCGCCCGACGATGGGTGTGCAGGCCGCGGTATTTCGGCAGCAGCGAGGGGTGGATATTGATCATGCGACCGATCCACGGCGCCAGCGCGTCGGCGTCGATGATGCGCATGAAGCCGGCCAGCACCAGCAGCTCGGCGCCGCTGGCGGCGATGCGTTCAAACAGGTCCAGATCAAACGCGCGCCGGTCCGGATAGCCGCGCGGATCCAGCGCAAGCGTGGGGATGCCGGCGGCTTCCGCCAGTCGCAGCGCGCCGGCGGAGGCCTTGTCGCTGCCGACCAGCGCAAATTCCACCGGCAGCTCACCGCGGTCGCGGGCGGCGATCAGCGCGGCGAGGTTGCTGCCACGCCCGGAAGCGAGCACGGCGATGCGAAAGGTAGTGGCCATGATTTTTCTGCCGTTCGCCCTGAGCGTTGACCCGCAGGGTCGGAGTCGAAGGATTCGAGTCGAAGAGCTCTTCGACTTCGCTGCGCCACGCTCAGGATGAACGGTATGCCACGCAGCGCGGGTTGACACGATGCCTCAGCCGATATGCACGCGTTCGTCGCCCGATGCAGCGATGACTTCGCCGATCACCGAGCTGGCCAGGCCATGCCTGGCCAGCAGCGCGGATGCCGCGGCCACCGCATCGCGCGGCAGGATCACGGTGAAGCCGACGCCGCAGTTGAAGGTGCGCCACATCTCCTCGCGCGCCACGTTGCCCTCGCGCATCAGCCAGTCGAACACCGGCGGCAGCACGATCGCGGACGCCTCCAGCGCGATGCCGAGGCCGTCGGGCACCACGCGGATGATGTTCTCCTTCAGGCCGCCGCCGGTGATATGGGCCATGCCGTGCACGGAAATTGAAGAGTCCGCACATGGATGTGCGGGGTTTTGCGAGGGATTCGCCTGAAGCAAGTCCAGCATCGGCTTGACGTAGATGGTGGTCGGCGCCATCAGCGCGTCGGCCAGCGTCACGCTGCCAAGCGCGAGATCCCACGGGTTGCCGGCGCGCTGCAGGATCCGGCGGATCAGCGAGTAGCCGTTGGAATGCGGGCCGGAGGAGGCCACGCCGAGCACCACATCGCCCGCGATGATCGCCTCGCCGGTCAGCATCTGCGATTTTTCCACCGCGCCCACGGTGAAGCCGGCCAGGTCGTATTCGCCCGGCGGGTACATGTCGGGCATCTCGGCGGTCTCGCCGCCGATCAGGGCGCAGCCGGCCAGCTCGCAGCCTTTGGCGATGCCGCCCACCACCGCCACGGTGGTGTCCACGTCCAGCTTGCCGGTGGCGAAGTAGTCGAGGAAGAACAGCGGCTCGGCGCCCTGCACGAGCACGTCGTTGACGCACATGCCGACCAGGTCGATGCCGATGCTGTCGTGGCGGCCGAGCAGCTGCGCCAGTTTCAGCTTGGTGCCGACGCCGTCGGTGCCGGAGACCAGTACCGGCTCCTTGTACTTGCCGGAGAGATCGAACAGGCCGCCGAAGCCGCCCAGTCCGCCCATCACCTCGGGCCGGAAGGTGCGCTTGACCAGCGGCTTGATGCGTTCGACCACGGCATGGCCGGCGTCGATGTCGACGCCGGCGGCGCGGTAGGTGAGGGCGTCAGACATGGCGGCAACCGGCGTGGCAGAAACGTGCAAGTTTAGCAGCATCACGCCCGGCTGCCGCGCGGCGCGGCGCCTGCGCGCGACCGGCGCGACAGCGTGATGGACGCTGGCGGCGCGATTGGGCAGACTTCCCTGGAGCTTACTTGCAAGGTCATCCACCGTCATGCGCCTGTCCCGCCTGCTGATCCTCACCGTGCTGCTCGGGCTTGCCGCGCTGCCGTCGCTGCACGCACAGGGTCCGGGCTCGCCGTATTCGGTCACCGTGCCGGTTACCGACACCAGCGATGCGCAGCGCGACCAGGCGTTTGCCACCGCGCTCGGCCAGGTGCTGACGCGGATCGCCGGCGGCCAGGATCTGCGCAGCAACGCCGGCTACGACGACGCGCTGAAGAACGCCGGTTCGATGGTGCAGAAATTCCAGTACCAGCGCGCCGCCGGCGGCCTCAGCCTGGCGGTGGATTTCGCCCCGGGCACGGTGCGCCGGCTGGTGACCAGGCTTGGCGTGGCCGCCGCGGGGGTCAAGCCGCCGGTGCTGCTGCTGGTGCAGGGTGCGGACGGCAAGCTGTTCGATCAGGACGCGCTGAGCAGCCTCACCGCAGCGGCGGCAGCGCGCGGCACCAGCGTGGTATATCCCGATGCCGCCAGTCCGCCGGACCCCGCGAAAGTGGCGGCGGTCGATCCGGCCGCGCTGGCCGCGATCAACCAGCAGTACCACACCGGGCTGGTGCTGCTGGGCAGGCTGCATGGCGGCAGCGCCAGCTGGACGCTGATCTCCGGCGGCCAGGCGCAGCGCTGGACGGACCATGGCGTCACCGAAGACGCGCTGCTGGCCGATGCCGGCAACGGCATGGTCGACCGTCTCGGCCAGCAGCTGCAGGTGATCGGCGCCGGCGTCAGCGAGGGCAAGCTGTGGGTCAGCGGCCTGCACTCGGCCAAGGATTACGCCAACCTGCTGGCCACGCTGCGCGGCGATCCGTTGGTGCAGCAGGTGATGACGCTGGGCGCGCAGGACGACGGCGTGCTGCTGGGACTGAAGGCATCGCTGCCGCTGAACGCGCTGGCCGCGAATTTGGCTGCCGGTGGCCGCCTGCTGCTGCAGGACAAGGCGCATGCCGGCGCCGATGCGAGCCTGCG
The DNA here is from genome assembly GCA_021783385.1 of Pseudomonadota bacterium. Classification (GTDB taxonomy): domain Bacteria; phylum Pseudomonadota; class Gammaproteobacteria; order Xanthomonadales; family Rhodanobacteraceae; genus Rhodanobacter. Next base: position 24,400 of record JAJXTX010000001.1, on the reverse strand, counting down.
TTGGCTGCACTGATCTCGCGCACCGCACCGCACGCGGCCGCGGATTTTCCGGGGCCACCCATGAATGCCGGGGGTTTGGCGTGAACCAGGACACTTCCCGTCGCTGGCAGCTGTTCGCCATCGCTGCGGTACTGATTTATCTGGTCTGGCTGCTGGCGCCGGTGCTGATGCCATTCGCGGTGGCCGGCATGCTGGCCTATCTGGGCGATCCGCTGGCCGACCGGCTGGAGCGCCTGGGCATGAGCCGCGCATGGGCGGCCACGCTGGTGTTTCTGCTGCTGCTGCTGGCCTTTGTCGGCGTGCTGCTGCTGCTGGTGCCGCTGATCTCGCGGCAGATCGAAAACCTGATCCAGAACCTGCCGCGCTACGGGCAGTGGGCGCAGCAGACCGCATGGCCGTGGCTGCAGACCAGGCTGCATCTGGACCCGAACATGTTCGACAGCGATCGCCTGCTGGCGGCGTTGAAGGCGCACATCGATTCGATCGGCGGCGTCGCCACGGTGGTGCTGGGCAAGGTGTCGCGCTCGGGACTCGGCATTGTGCTGTGGCTGACCAATCTGGTGCTGATTCCGGTGGTGGCTTTCTATCTGCTGCGCGACTGGGACCGGCTGGTGGCCACCGTCGACCGCATGCTGCCGCGCTCGATCCAGCCGACCGTTGCCCACCTGGCGCGCGAATCGGACAAGGTGCTGGGCGCGTTCGTGCGCGGCCAGCTGCTGGTGATGCTGGCGCTGGGCATCTTCTACGGCGGCGTGCTGTCGCTGGTCGGGCTGTCGGTGGGCCTGCTGATCGGCATCGTCGCCGGCCTGCTCAGCTTCGTGCCGTACCTGGGTTTCATCGTCGGTTTCGGCGCGGCGGTGATCGCGGTGCTGGTGCAGTACGGCGACTGGTCACACCTGCTGCTGGTGTGCGGCGTGTTTGTGGTCGGCCAGCTGCTGGAAGGCTATGTGCTGGTGCCCAAGCTGGTCGGCGACAAGATCGGCCTGCATCCGGTGGCGGTGATCTTCGCAGTGCTGGCGGGCGGTTACTTGGCCGGTTTCCTCGGCGTGCTGCTGGCACTGCCGGCCGCTTCGGTGATCATGGTGCTGCTGCGCTACCTGCTCGAACGCTACCGGATGAGCGAGCTCTACACCGAGCAGGGGCCGGACGATCCGGTGATTGCCGAGATGGACGTCACGCTGCATGCCGACGGCCGCGTCGAGGCCGTCGCCGAGGTGCAGCCGAACCCCGTCCGCGGCGATGCTTCCACACCATGATTCCGCAGCTGCCGCTGGCATGGCGCTGGCCGCGGCGCCAGCGCTTCGAGCATTTCCATGCCGGCGCGAATGCCGCGGCGCTGGCCGCGGTGCAGGCGCTGGCGCTGGAGTCCGGTACCGCCTGGGTCTATCTGCACGGTGCCAGCGGCAGCGGTCGCAGCCACCTGCTGATGGCAGCGTGTCAGGCCCGGATGGATGGCGGGCGCAGTGCGCAGTACCTGCCGCTGGCGGCGCTGGCCGAGCCGACGGCTGCCCTGCGCGGCGTCGCCGGCAGCGAGCTGCTGGCACTGGATGATCTGGGCGCCATCGCCGGCGACCGCGAGGCCGAGCACGCGCTGTTCGACCTCTACAACCGCGCCCGCGCCGAGGGCAGCGCGCTGCTGTTCGCCGCCGATGTCACGCCGGCCCAGCTCGGCCTCGGTCTGCCCGATCTGCGTTCGCGCCTCGGCGCCTGCACCCAGTTTGCGCTGAAGCCGCTGGATGACGACGAGCGTCGCGCCGTGCTCAAGGCACAGGCCGTCGCGCGAGGCATCGAGCTGGACGACAGCGTGCTGGACTGGCTGTTCGCCCGCTACGCACGCGACCTCGGCGCGCTGCTGGATTTGCTTGACCGACTGGATCACGCTTCGCTGGCGGCGCAGCGGCGCATCACCATTCCGTTTTTGCGGGACTTCCTGCGCGAAGGCGTACCCTGATCGAACTCACCCACGCTGGTTCAACTCCCGAGGCCGATCCGATGACTGACGACACCAAAGCCTGCCCGGTGTGTGGCGAAACCATCAAGGCCGTCGCCATCAAGTGCCGATTCTGCAATACCGATCTGGCGGCCTACGCCGCGGCCAAGGACGCCGAAGTCGAGAGAACCCTGTTCGCGGGCCACCCGGCGGTCATCCACACGGCCTGGCAGTGGCCGGTGGTGCTCCTGACGCTGGGCATCGCCTATGTTTTCTACTGGCTTGGAAGCCTGGCGACGACGTACCAGATCACCACGCAGCGGATCCGCATCGAGCGCGGCCTGTTCTCCAAGTCAAAAGACAGCCTGGAGCTGTTCCGCATCGATCACTTCGATCTGTTCAAGCCGCTGGGCATGCGGCTGGTCGGGCAATGCCGGCTTCATCTCAGTTCCAGCGACAAGGGCTTCCCGGTCGTGATCCTGTTCGGCATCCCGCAGCTGGAGTCGCTGGCGGACACGTTGCGCGAGGCCTCGCTGCGCGAGCGTGCGCGGCGGCAGGTGACGGCGTTCATATCGGCGTGATCGCCGCTTGCGTGGTCGCGACGCGATCCCGATCAGGTGGCTGCGCTCGCCGACATCCGGCGGAGCAATCAAGGTGCCGGTTGAGCTTCAGGCCTTGAGCAGCGCCGGAGTGGCCTGCTGGCCGATCGCGTCGACCATCGCCTTCGCCACATGCAGGTTGCCGGCGACCAGGTTGCCGCTGGCGGGGATGCCGTCGCGGCCGGCGAAGTCGCAATAACGGCCGCCCGCCTCGTGCACCAGCAGCACGCCGGCGGCCATGTCCCACGGCTTCAGGCCGATCTCGAAATAGCCATCCAGACGGCCGGCGGCGACGTAGGCGAGGTCGAGCGCGGCTGAGCCGGAGCGACGGATGTCCTCGGCCTGGCCGAGGATGGCGCGGGTGATGTCCAACTGCGAAGTGAGGTGCTCGCGCTGGCGGAAAGGGAAGCCGGTGGCGATCATCGCGCCGCCGAGGTTTTCGCGCTTGCTGACCCGCATGCGGCGGTCATTGATGTAGGCGCCGTCGCCCTTGCTGGCGGTATACAGCTCGTCGCGCAGCGGGTCGAACACCACGCCATGCATCGGCACGCCCTTGTCCAGCAGGGCGATGGAGACGCAGAAATGCGGGATGCCGCGCAGGTAGTTGTGGGTGCCGTCGAGCGGGTCGATCACCCATTGCAGCGGACCCTTGCCGGTGGCACCGCTCTCCTCGGCGAGGATCGCGTGGTCCGGATAGGCGCGGCGCAGCTCCTTGATGATCTCCGCCTCGGCCAGCTTGTCGACCTCGGAAACGAAGTCCAGCTGCTGCTTTTCGACGATGTTGAGGCCGTCGATGCGGTTCATGTAGCGCAGGATGATGTTGCCTGCGGCACGCGCGGCGCGGGCCGCGATCGTGACATGTGGTCTGGCCATG
>JAJXTX010000001.1:19366-20897 GCA_021783385.1 Pseudomonadota bacterium | reverse complement strand
CCGGCGGACGCGGCGCGGATGGAGCAGTTCTACCGGCACCTGGGGCAGACGCTGGACGATATCGAGTTCCACAAGGGCCGCACGCCGACCACCATCATGCTGCGCCTGCGCAAGCTGTTTCAGCGCGCCCAGCCGAGCGAACGCGAGCTGCGCGTGCTGCATGGAATCCTGGCCGACGCGCAGCGCATGGCCGCACTGGCACGGCCGGGCATCGGCGACGACAGGTAGTGTTGCCGGCGCGTGCCGCGTGCGGAATTTCCCTCAAGGGCAGAGCGCGCCCGCACGTATGAGGGAAGATTCGTCAGCCCAGCAGGAGGGCGGTGTCGTCGATCTCCGGCGACACCAGCCGATCCAGGCCGTGGTCGATGAAGCGGCGCAGTGCCGCGGTCGGACGCGGATCGCCGCGCTGGGCCGACCAGCCCGCCTGGCGCGCCAGCAGGGCGGCGGCGCAGCAGCGGGCCAGCGTCAGGGCGAAGCCGCGCGCGCCCGCCTCGAGCGATTCGCGGTGGGCCGCGTGATGGTCGAGCCAAGTCTCGGCAGCGTCCAGCGCCGCGAGCATGGCGCCGGCTGACCGGCCGTCGGCGCCACCCAGCCAATGCCCGATCGCCGTGCGCAGCGCGGTCAGCTGGCCGCCGCCCAGGGCGCGCAGGCTGTCCAGCGACAGCACATTGGTGGTGCCTTCCCACAGCGCGTACACCTGCGCGTCGCGCAGCAGCTGCGGCAAGCCGGTGTCTTCGATGTAGCCGGCGCCACCGAAACACTCCAGCGCCTCCGAGCACAGCTTCACCGCCAGCTTGCCGGTCCACAGCTTGGCCAGCGGCGTGAGCAGGCGCAGCAGTGCAGCCTCGTGCGCTGCCGCGGTACCGTGCTCGACCCGGCCGAGCAGGTGCGCGACTTCGAACGCGAGCGCGAACGCGCCTTCGAATTCGGCCTGCATGTCGGCCAGCGTCCGCGCGTGCAGCGGCTGTTCGATCAATGGACGGCCAAACGCCTGCCGGCGCGTGGCGTAATCGCGCGCCAGGCTGAGCGCGCGCGCCATGCTGGCGACCGCGCAAACGGTGTTCCAGGTGCGCGTGATGTTGAGCATCGGAGCCACCTGGCGCACGCCGTGGGCGAGTTCGCCCAGCGGCCACGCGGGCAGGCCGTCGAGATGGATTTCCGCGGTGGGCAGCTCGTGTGTGCCGAGCTTGTCCTTCAGGCGGTCGATCACCAGTTCGGGTCGACGCTGCCTGCCGTCCATCGTCTCGACATAGAACAGCGCCAGCGCGGCCGGGCCATCCGTCGCGCCCTCCGGCCGCGCCAGCGCCAGCGCCGCTTCGCCCACCACCGCCGAGCTGAACCACTTGCGCCCGTGCAGCCGCCACTGGCCGTCGGCGTCCTGCTTGGCGATGGTTTCGGTCGCGCCCACATCCGAGCCGCCGATGGTTTCGGTCATCCACTGGCCACTGAGCCAGAAGCTGGCCGCGTCGCGGCTGAGGAAATGCGGCAACGCGCGCTCGATCAGGGCGCGGTTGCCGGAGGCTTTCAGCGC
>JAJXTX010000001.1:13103-19266 GCA_021783385.1 Pseudomonadota bacterium | reverse complement strand
CCACATCCGAGCCGCCGATGGTTTCGGTCATCCACTGGCCACTGAGCCAGAAGCTGGCCGCGTCGCGGCTGAGGAAATGCGGCAACGCGCGCTCGATCAGGGCGCGGTTGCCGGAGGCTTTCAGCGCCGTGATGGCGCCGTCGGTCATCGCCAGCGGGCAGGTGTAGAACTCGCTGGCCACGTGATACAGGTAGACGCGGGCGAACTGCTCCAGCCGCGCGTATTCGCCATCGGCATGACCGGCGGCCAGCAGCGCATGGCGCGTGGTGAGCTGCGGGCCTTCCAGCCAGACTGTGGTCAGCTCGATGCGGTCGATGCGCCGGCCCCAGGCATCCCACGGGGTCAGTACCGGCTTGCGTCGCGTAGTGGTGCATGCGCGCCGCCACGCCATCCGCGCGTAGTCGCCCAGCGCATCGAGGTCGGCGTCAAGCGCCGCACGGTGTTCGGCCGGCAGCACGCGATCAAGCAGCGTCCGCAGCAGGCGGTCGCTGCGATACGGATGCACCAGCTCGGGTGACGCCTGCAGGAAATCCATGCTGTGTTCGATCCGGATGCCGGAACCTCAAGTATAGGCGGCACGCGCACGCAGGGTGGCGCTGCTGGCATCATGCCGCGCCTGTGCCCTGTGCGCCTGACCCCGAAGATGTGCGTGTGGACCGACCGACCGCCAACATGCCGAGTGCCGAACGCACTGCGCTGAGCGCCCGCGCGACCGCTGCGCGGCTGCAGGCCGCGGCGGCGCGCGCCCGGGTGCGACGCGTGCAGCTGATGCCGCCTGCGCGCTGGAAATCCGCGCGGGTCGCCGCGCATTCGCAGGCGACCGACTGGTCGGCGATGGCGGCGCCATGCGCCTGGGCGAGCGTTCGGCACGGCTCCGTCGCGGCACCGCTGGCGCGGCCTTGGCAGCGTGGCTGGTGCGCGCGGCCGGGCGATCTGCAGGGGGATCTGCTGGCCGTACTGCGCCAGGTTCCGTGGTCGCACTGGTCCGCATGGGCTGCGTCAGGTCGGCGCCGGGCATTCGCGGTGACGTTGCTGTGTGTCGCGTGCGGCGTGATGGCCTTGCGGCCGGGCCTGCGGGCAGCGCCTTCGCCATCGCTGCCGGAGGCGCCGGATGCAGCCCTCGCTGCGCGGCCACCGCAGCCGCTGGCAAGGCTCGCCAGCGCGGCGCAGTCGCTGGCCGCGCCGGCCGTGTCCGCCGACACCTCATCTTCTACGGATGCACCCACCGCGCGGCTGGCCGATGTCAGCACGATGGATCTGATGATGCCGATCGCCGAGCCCGATCTGGACATCGCCTCTCCCCGCAGCCTGTGGGCGCAGGTGGGCCGGCAGGCGGGCGTCGATCCGCTGCTGCTGTACAGCATCGCGCTGGTGGAATCGCGCTCGCTGCATCCGGATGGTCAGGTGGCGCCGACGCCGTGGCTGTTCCGCGTCAACGATCACCTCGTGCTTGGCGACCGCCACCACGTGCAGTTGCAGATGGCGCTGGCCAGCCAGTTCGGTTCGGCCGTGCAGGACGTCGGCATCATGCAGGTCTATTACCCGATGCACCGCGACGCGGTGCGCGACCCGCTGGCCCTGCTCGATCCGCGCACCAACATCTCGGTGGCCGCGCAGATCCTGCGCGAGGGCATGCGCGAGACCCGCGACCCGGTGCTGGGTGTGGGCTACTACCACAGCCACACCCCTGCACTGGCGCGCGACTACGGCATCGCCGTGATGACCGTCTACCAGCGCCTGAAACATCTCTATCGGCCAGGCAAAACGCGGCGGATCGTGGCGCGGTAACAGCGATCCGCAATATGACGGGCCGACGCTGGCGGGCCATTCATTTTCCAGCCAGCTATCGGACCGCGATCCGGTTAGCCTCGGCCACCTCACAGGGTGGACAGGCAGGTCATGCAGAAGAACGTTTCCGGCCCGCACTCGCGTGCGGCCATCCCGCTGTCGCCGTCGCTCGACGCCGCGCTGGCGGCGGCGCACCTGCCGCGCCACTTCCGCCCGCTGGACCGGCGCGTGCTGTGGGTGACCGCGGTGGCCATCGCGCTGGGCGTGATCGCCGGCGTGGTGGCCAGGCTCCTCACCGCGCTGATCGGCCTCTTCACCAATCTGGCCTTCTATGGCCGCCTGAGCCTGCGCTTCGTCAGCCCGGCGGGTAATCACCTGGGTCTGTGGGTGATCGCGGTGCCGGTGATCGGTGGCCTGGTGGTCGGGGCGATGGCGCGCTGGGGCTCGCGCGCGATCCGCGGGCACGGCATTCCCGAGGCGATGGAGCAGGTGCTGCTCAACGAGAGCCGCATCCCGCCGATGATCACCTGGCTGAAGCCGCTGTCGTCGGCCATCGCGATCGGCACCGGTGGCCCGTTCGGAGCAGAGGGTCCGATCATTGCCACCGGCGGCGCCATCGGTTCGCTGATCGGCCAGCTTACGCACGTCACCGCCGACGAGCGCAAGACGCTGCTGGCAGCCGGTGCCGCGGCGGGCATGGCGGCGGTGTTCGGGGCGCCGGTGTCGGCGGTGCTGCTGGCGATCGAGCTGCTGCTGTTCGAGCGCCGCGCCCGCTCGCTGATCCCGGTGGCGCTGGCGGCGGTGGCCGGCGCCGGCATGCATGCGCTGTTCGAAGGCAGCGGGCCGATGTTCCCGATGCCGGCCATTGCTGCGCCAGGCCCGGCCGCGCTGGCCGCCTACGTGATGCTCGGCGCGCTCGTGGGTATGGTGGGCGTGGGCGTCACCCGCCTGACCTATGCGATCGAGGACGCGTTCGAGAAGCTGCCCCTGCACTGGATGTGGTGGCCGGCGCTGGGCGGCCTCGTGGTGGGCGGCGTCGGTTACGTGATGCCGCTGACGCTGGGCGTGGGCTACGCCAACATCACCGCGGTGATCTCCGGACAGATCGGCCTGCTCGGGCTGGCGTCGCTGTGCCTGCTCAAGTTGCTGTCGTGGTCAGTCGCACTCGGCAGCGGCACCTCCGGCGGCACGCTGGCGCCGCTGTTCACCATCGGCGGTGCGCTGGGTGGCGCGCTGGGCCTGCTGGCGGTCTCGCTGGCGCCGTGGCTGCACATCGATCCGCGGCTGGCGGCGCTGGTCAGCATGGCCGCGATCTTCTCCGGCGCCTCGCGCGCCTTCCTCACCTCGGTGGTGTTCGCCTTCGAGACCACCCAGCAGCCGCACGGGCTGCTGCCGTTGCTGGGCGCCTGCGCGGCGGCGTACCTGGTGTCGGGACTGATGATGCGCCACACCATCATGACCGAGAAGATCGCCCGTCGCGGCGTGCGCGTGCCGTCCGAATACAGCGCCGACTATCTGGACCAGATCCTCGTGCGCGAGGCCTGCAGCCGCGAGGTGGTGAGCCTGCGGGCCGACCAGCGCATCGCGGACGTGCGCGTGTGGCTGGCCGGCGAGGCGCATGGCGCGAGGCATCAGGGGTTCCCTGTGCTCGATGCGGACGGCTGCTTGCTCGGCGTGCTGACGCGGCGCGACCTGCGCGAAGGGACGCAGGACGAGCTTGCGCCTGTTGGCTCGCTCATCCGTCGCCGGCCGCTGGTGGTGCATGAAAGCCATTCGCTGCGGGAAGCCGCCGATCATATGGTCGAGGCGCAGGTCGGTCGGCTGGTGGTGGTGGCTGCGGATGATCCGCTGCGTGTGGTCGGCATCCTCACGCGGGGCGATCTGCTGGCGGCGCATGCGCCGCGTTTGCGCGAGGCACGGCATCTCTCGCGGCATCTGAACAGGCGGCGGGTGCCTTGAGGCGTGCGCTCCGCTACTGCCTGGGAGTGGCAATCAGCGCGCCTTTTCGGGCCGCCGCCGCACGCCGGCGCCGAGCAGGCCGATCAGCAGCACGGTGAGCGCCACTTCCAGCAGCGCCAGCCAGCGCTCGCTGTGCGAACTCCACGCCTCGGCGACGCCGTGGCTGAAGTAGAACAGGCTGAGGATGCCGACCCACAGCAGGGTGCGGCGCACGTCGCGCAGGGCGAGCAGCGGCAGCACCAGCGGCACGGTGGTCACCGCCAGCACCAGCCATAGCGCCGTGGGCGCGGGCGGGAACAGCCACGCGTGCCAGACCGGCTGCAGCACGGTGAGGGCGGCCCAGGTCAGCAGACCGAGGCGCTGTTCGAGCGGCAGCGCGGGACGCGTGTTCACGCGCCGGCCGCCAGCTTGCGCGCGGTGTCGGCCAGCCGGCGGCCCAGCGCGCGTGCCAGCTCGCGCTCGTGTTCGCTGATCGCGTTTTCACCCTTGCCGCCGGCGACATGGCTGGCACCGTAGGGCGTGCCGCCGCTCTGGGTGGCGCTCAGCGCCGGCTCGGTATATGGCAGGCCGAGCAGCAGCATGCCGTGATGCAGCAGCGGCAGCGCCATGCTCAGCAAGGTGGATTCCTGCCCACCGTGCATGGTGCTGGTGGAGGTGAACAGCGCCGCCGGTTTGCCGACGAGGGCGCCGCTGGCCCATTCGGCGCCGGTGCTGTCGAGAAAGTATTTCAGTGGCGCGGCCATGTTGCCGAAGCGGGTGGGGCTGCCCATCGCCAGGCCCGCGCAGTCGAGCAGATCCTGCTTTTGCGCGTAGGGCGCGCCGTCCTCGGGCTCGGGCGGCTGCGCGACTTCGGTGACCGGTGCTACCGGCGGCACCTGGCGCAGGCGCGCGCGCATGCCCGGCACCTCTTCGATGCCGCGGGCGATCAGCCGCGCCAGCTGCGCGGTGTGCCCGCTGCGGCTGTAGTACAGAACGAGGATTTCGTGATTCATGCGGCGTGATTCATGCGGCTGATGCATCCACTGTGGTTTCCTGCGTTTGAGGCAGGCGCTGGCAATGGGCTAGTGTACCGACCGATACCGACGATGTCGGCGACCGCGTGGCGCCGACGAGAGGATACCGATGACCCGGCGTTTCAATCGCGATCGCACGATGAGCCTGGGGCGTTTCCTGTGGCAGCGCTTCGTGGACGACAAGTGCTTCGAGACGGCCGGCGCGCTGTCGTACACCACGCTGGTGTCGCTGGTGCCGCTGACGGTGGCGGTGTTCGCCATGTTCTCGGTGTTCCCGATGTTCGCCGATGCGCGCAACATGCTGGTCAGCTTCGTGTTCAACAACTTCGTGCCGGCCGCCGGCGAAAAGGTGCAGCTCACCATCCAGAGCTTTGCCGACAACGCCAAGGGACTTACCGGCATCAGCATCCTGGTGATGCTGTTCAGCGCGGTGTCGATGATGATCAGCATCGAGGACCGGCTCAACCGCATCTGGCGCGTGAAGCATCCGCGGGGCTGGGTCTCGCGTCTGCTGCTGTACTGGGCCGCGCTGACGCTGGGGCCGATCCTGGTGGTGGGCGGCATCGCGGTCAGCTCGTACGTCGTAGCGGTGCCGTTCCTGCACGGTGCGGCCGACAACATCCACAGCATCGCCCGCAGCCTGCTGGGCACGCTGCCGTTTGTGGTGACCTTCTTCACCCTGTGGCTGATGTACGCGGTGATCCCCAACTGCAGGGTGGCGCGCCGCGATGCGGCGATCGGTGCGTTGCTCGGCGCGGTGCTGTTCGAGCTGGCACGCTGGGGCTTCACGCTGTTCGTGCGCCAGGCGCAGACCTACCAGCAGATCTACGGCGCGCTGGCGGCTATCCCGATTTTTCTGCTGTGGATCTACCTGTCCTGGGTGATCGTGATACTGGCTGCCTCGATCGCGGCCTCGGCATCCGCATTCGAGTACCACGCACCGGCCGCGCCGCTGCCCGAAGGGGCCGAGTTCCTCGGCCTGCTGGTGGTGCTGCGGCACTTCGTCGAGGCCCAGCGCAGCGGCGAGTGCGTGGACCCGGCGACCGTGCGCGCGTGCGAGCCGTGCCTGCGCAGTGCCATGATTGCCGGCTATTTCGACGACCTGCAGCAGGCCGACCTGATCCGCCGCAGCGAAAGTGGCGGCTGGCTGCTGAGCCGCAATCCGGACAGCACCGACCTGCTGCGCGTATACCGGCATACCAGCTACCGGTTGCCGCTGCAGCCGGTGCAGGCGGCGGCGGCGCTGGGCGTTGCGCTGCCGCCGGCGCTGCTGGCACTGCTGGCCGAGCTGGCGGCGACACTGGAGAGCCGGCTCGGCACACGGCTCAACCAGATCTACCCCCCCGACGCCGCGATCGCGGCGGAGCCCGACGTCAAGGAGTTTTCCGCATGAGTCTGCTGTC
>JAJXTX010000001.1:2289-13003 GCA_021783385.1 Pseudomonadota bacterium | reverse complement strand
CTGCTGGCCGAGCTGGCGGCGACACTGGAGAGCCGGCTCGGCACACGGCTCAACCAGATCTACCCCCCCGACGCCGCGATCGCGGCGGAGCCCGACGTCAAGGAGTTTTCCGCATGAGTCTGCTGTCATCCAACCCGTTGCGGGTGGCCGCGCTGTCGCTGGCGCTGACGCTCGCCACGTCCGCGCAGGCGGCGATGCCGCTGCGGCCCACGCTGCACGTGGCGACGCTGGACGGCCACACGTTCGACCTCACCGCGCAGCGCGGCCACTGGGTGATCGTCAACTACTGGGCCACCTGGTGCGCGCCGTGCATCAAGGAGATGCCGGACATCTCGCGCTTCGTGGCCAGCCACAAGAACGTGCGTGCGATCGGGCTGGCCTACGACGACAGCGCGCCGGCCGACATCCGCCAATTTCTGCGCACGCATCCGGTGGTCTACCCGATTGCGCAGGTCACGCTGGACAAGCCGGTGAAGGATTTCGACGTGCCGCTCGGGCTGCCCACCACTTGGCTGATCGCGCCGGACGGCCGGGTGGCCAGGCATTTCGTGGGTCCGGTCACTGCCGCCTCGCTGGGCGCGGCCATCGACGGCAACTGATGCCGACGGCCAGCTTCATCGTCAGTGGTCGGGTGCAGGGCGTGGGCTATCGCGCCAGCGCCCGCATGCACGCACTGCAGCTGGGGCTGTGCGGGCATGCGCTGAACCGGCCGGACGGCAGCGTCGAGGTGCTGGCCAGCGGCGCGGCGGAGGCGCTTGACGCGCTGCAGCGCTGGCTGCAGCGCGGGCCGCCGGCGGCGCGGGTCGAGGCGGTTCATCGTGAGGAGCTGCCAGAACGTGAGCTGCGCGGATTTGCTACAGGCTGAGGCTCACAGCGTGTCCGGTACCCACAGTGCCTTGTCGGTGACGTGTTCCCGCCGCGGCTTGCCCTTCAGTCGGGGCAGCTTCACCGCAGCGGCCGCTTCGTCGTGCGGCGGCAGCTGCTGCAGCAGGTGCCGGATCAGGTTGATGCGGCCGCGTTTCTGATCGTTGTAGTCGACCACGAACCACGGCGCGTTGGCGGTATGGGTGTGCTCGATCATGACGTCGCGCAGGGCGCCCATCTCGGCGTATTTCTGCCGTGCGAGCAGATCCACCGGCGAGAGCTTCCAGCGCTTGAGCGGGTCGCTGGCGCGCTCGGCGAAGCGCTGCTCCTGCTCGGCCTGGTCCACCGCCAGCCAGTACTTCAGCAGGATGATGCCGTCGTCGGTGAGCAGCTTCTCGAACGCCGGCACCGCGTCCATGAAGGCGCGGTACTCGGCCTTGCTGCAGAAGCCCATGGCCGGCTCCACCACCGCGCGGTTGTACCAGCTGCGGTCGAACAGCACGATCTCGCCGGCGCACGGCAGGTGCGCCACGTAGCGCTGGAAATACCATTCGTTGGCCTCGCGCTCGTCCGGTTTGGGCAGCGCGGCAATGCGATAGCCGCGGGTGTCCAGACTCTCGCTGATGGCCTTGATGGTGCCGCCCTTGCCGGCCGCGTCGCGGCCCTCGAAGATCACCAGCAGGCGCTGGCCGCGGCTGCGCAGCCCGTGCTGCAGGCGGATCAGGTCCAGCTGCAGTTCCTGCATGGTCTTGCGGTAGTGCGTGCCCATGGCGGCCTCCCTGAGTGGCGGTGTTGCCGTGCAGCGTAACCCGTCACGGCGTGACGACCGGGTTCAGCCGTTGCCGAGCGCCTGCAGCTGGTCGGCCTGGTACTCGCGGGTAAGCGCGTCGATCAATTCGTCCAGGTCGCCCTGCATGATTTCCGTGAGCCGGTACAGGTTCAGCCCGATGCGGTGGTCGGTCACCAGGTTGTCCTTGTAGCGGTAGGTGCGGATGCGCTGGCTGCGGTCGCCGGTGCCTACCTGCAGCCGGCGCGACTCGGCCTGGGCGGCGCTCTGCTTGCTGCGCTCCGCATCGAGCAGGCGCGCCCGCAGCAGGCTCATCGCGCGGGCGCGGTTCTTGTGCTGGCTGCGCTCTTCCTGGCACTCCACCACGGTGCCGGTGGGCAGGTGGGTGATGCGGATCGCCGAGTCGGTCTTGTTGACGTGCTGGCCGCCGGCGCCGGAGGCGCGGAAGGTGTCGGTCTTGAGGTCGGCCGGGTTGATCTCGACCTCGTCGATCTCGTCCAGCTCGGGCAGCACCGCGACGGTGGCGGTGGAGGTGTGTACGCGGCCCTGCGATTCGGTGCTCGGGACGCGCTTGACGCAGTGCGCGCCGGATTCGAATTTCAGCTGCGAGTAGGCGCCGCTGCCTTCGATGCGGGCCACGATTTCGCGGTAGCCGCCGTGTTCGCCGGCGTGCTCGCTGAGAATCTCGACGTGCCAGCGGCGGCTTTCGGCATGACGCAGGTACATGCGGAACAGGTCGCCGGCAAAGATCGCCGCTTCGTCGCCGCCGGTGCCGGCGCGCACTTCGAGGTACAGATTGGCCTCATCGCGCGGATCCTTCGGCAGCAGCAGGCGCTGCAGTTCGCCATCCAGCTGCAGCAATTGCTGCTGCAGACGCTGCACGTCATCGACCGCCATCTCGCGCAGCTCCGGATCGTCCAGCATCGCGCGCGACTGCGCCAGCTCGCGTTCGGCCTGATCGTGCTCGCGCAAGGAGGCGGTGACCGGCGCCAGCTGGGCGTATTCCTGTGACAGCGCGCGGAAGCGGGCGTTGTCCACGTGCGCGTCCGGCTCGGCCAGCAGGCGGCCGATTTCTTCATGGCGTTCGGCCAGTGCTTCGAGCTTGCGGCGGATCGTGGGAGTCATGCGAGGCCAGGGACGATGGGTGAGCGGCGGGCGCCGCATCGGCGACGCGGCGGATGCGGGAAAGCGGCAGCCAGCCGCCCTCGCTATTTGTCCCCGTTCGGCGCGCTGGCCCCATCGTCGAGCGCCGCCCGATCGTCCTCATCCAGCCCGTACAGCCGGCCTGCCGCATGCAGCAGGTCAAGGTCGCCGCTCAGCGTCGCCTCGCGCAGGCGCGCGCTGGGATGGTGCAGCAGCTTGTTGGTCAGCGTGTTGGCGAGAAACGCCAGCGCTTCGTCCGGCGACTTGCCGCGGACCAGCATGCTGCGGGCCTTGTCCAGCACCTCGTCGCGGTATGTCTCGGCGTGCTGGCGCATGTCCAGCGCCGGATTGCGCAGGGTGAGCGCGCGGCGCCAGGCCATGTAGCGGTCTACCTGCAGATCGATGATGGCGCCGGCCTCGCGAGCGGCGGCCTCGCGCGAGCGGCGGTTGTCGTCGATCACCTGGTGCAGGTCGTCGATGCCGTACAGGTAGACGTCCGGCAGCTCGCCCACGCCGGCCTCGATATCGCGGGGCACCGCGATGTCGACCATGAACATCGGCTTGCGCCGGCGGCTCGCCATCGCTTTCTCGACCATGCTGCGGGTCAGCACCGGCTGTCGCGCAGCCGTGGAGGAGATCACGATGTCGGCCTCGGCCAGGTGCTGCGGCAGGTCGGTCAGGGCAATCGCATAACCGCCGTAGCGGCCGGCCAGCTCCTGCGCACTCTCCAGTGTGCGGTTGGCGACGATCAGCCGCCGCGCCTGCTTGTCGGCCAGGTGCCGCGCGGCCAGCTCGATGGTGTCGCCGGCGCCGATCAGCAGCACGCAGGCCTGCTTGAGGTCGGCAAATACCTGTTCGGCCAGCCGCACCGCGGTGAATGCGACCGAGACCGTGTGCGCGCCGATGCGCGTATCGGTGCGCACCCGTTTGGCGACCGCAAAGGTGTGCTGCAGCAGGCGATCGAGCGGCGCCTTGAGCGACTGCGCCGCACGCGCCTGCTGGTAGGCGTCCTTCACCTGACCGAGAATCTGCGGCTCGCCCAGCACCATCGAGTCGAGTCCGGTGGCGACGCGGAACATGTGTCGCACGGCGTCCTGTTCGTCGTGCCGATAGAGGAACTCGGCCAGCCTGCCCGGGGTCAGTCGATGATGCCGACTCAGCCACACCTGCGGAATCTCCTCGGCCCCGCCGGCCACACTCACATACAGCTCGGTGCGGTTGCAGGTGGACAGGATCAGTGCCTCCTCCACGCCAGGCTCGCGCGCGAGTTCCTGCAGTGCCGCGCCGGCGGCATCTGCATCGAACGCCACCTGCTCGCGCAGGCTGACCGGCGCGGTGAGGTGATTGAGCCCGAGGGCGATCAGCGTCATGGTTTCTAGGAAGATCTCGGCGGCGGTGGTCGGTGACGTAGGCTAAGCTTGATGAAGCATGCCGTGCAGGTCACAGATACGGCCAGAACTGGCAGACAGATGGAGAGCAGTGTGCGGAGCCGTGCGGTCAAGTTCAAGCAACTGCGGCATTTTACGATAGTGACGGCGGTGTCGCTGGGTCTGCTGGCCTGTGCCGGAATGCCGCGGCCAGCGCCGCCGCGTGCGCCAGCCACCGCGCAGCCGCTGGCGCGGCTGGTGGTGGTCACCCCGGATGCGCAGCATGACCTGCTGGCCCAGCTGCTGGCTGGCGAAATGGCGCTGGGTCACGCCGATCTGGCCGCTGCGTCCACCTATTACGGGCGGGCGATGGTGCTCAGCCACGACCCGCGCGTGGCCGAACGCGCCGCCAAGCTGGCGATCGCCTTGCACCACGGCGCTGCCGCTCAGCGCGCGCTCGATCGCTGGCAGGCGCTGGGTGCCACGCCGGCCGACATGGCGCAGGCACGCGCCGAGCTGGCGCTCGATCGCGGCGATACCGAAGAGGCGCAGCGCCAGCTGGCCCTGTTGACGGCCAGCGGTGACAAGGATGCCTGGCGGCAGTTCGGCCGCGTGCTGCTGGGCGCCCGCGATCAGGCGCAGGCGGCGCGCCTGCTGCTGGCGCTGGCCACTCCGCAGCGCCTGCCGGGTGAGGCTCAGGCGTGGCTGGCGATGAGCGAGATGGGCGACAAGTTCGGCCAGCATGCGTATGCCATGCAGATCGCCGAGGCGGCGGCGCAGCGTTTCAACAGCGCCGAAACCTATGCCTGGCTGGCGCAGATGAAATTCAAGGATGGCGATCATGCCGGCGCGCGCCGGCTGCTGCAGAAGGCGCTGGCCAAGGCGCCTCAGAACATTCCGCTGCGGCTGGCCTACGCCGGCATGCTCAGCCAGGGCGGTGACTATGCGCGCGCCTCCGCCGTGCTGCAGCAGGGACCGCAGAATGCCGACACCTTCGCCCTGCGCGCCGGGTTGGCGGCGCAACGCAAGGACGGCAAGGCACTGACGGTGATCTACCAGCAGCTGCAGCAGGCGCCGCAGGACGTGCGCGCACGCAGCGCCTACCTGCTGGGCCAGCTGGCCGAAATGCAGCATCACGAGGCGCAGGCGCTGAGCTGGTACGCGCAGGTGGCCGACGACGATCCGCACGCCTTCGACGCGGATCTGCGCAGCGCGGTGATCCTGCAGACGCAGGGCAAGAGCGAGCAGGCGCACACGCTGCTGCACCAGATGCAGCTGGATTTTCTCGATCAGCCCGCGCAGCTGCGCCAGGCCTACGAGGTCGATGCCGAGCTGTACCTGCGCGAAAAGAAATACCCGCAGGCCGAGGCTGCCTTCAGCCGTGCGCTGCAGGTGGTGCCGGACGATCCGGGTCTGCTCTACGGCCGTGGTCTGGCCTATGCCGAAGCCGGCCAGGTCGATCAGGCGGTGCAGGATTTCCGCCGACTGCTGAAAATCAAGCCGGGCGATGTCGATGCCAGCAACGCGCTCGGCTTCACCCTGGCCGATGCCAATCGCGACCTGCCCGAGGCCGAGCGGCTGATCCGCCGTGCCCGCGCCGCCAAACCGGATGATCCGGCGATCGCCGATTCGTGGGGCTGGGTGCAGTACCGCCTGGGCCATCTCGAGCAGGCCGAACACACCCTGCGGCAGGCCTGGCTGGCGCGCAAGGATGCCGATGTCGGCGTGCATCTGGGCGAGGTGCTGTGGAAGCTGGGCCGCCAGCTGGACGCGCAGCGGATCTTTGACGAGGTGCGCCGGATCGATCCGCACAGCAGCAGCTTGCGCGATACCCTGAAGCGCCTGCATCCATGAGCCGTCGCCTGCGCTTCCTTGTCGCCGCGCTGCTGCCGCTGCTGCTCGCCGCCTGCGTCCCCGCACCCGCTGTGCGCCTCCGCGGCGATGCCAGCCTGATGCAGGCGCAGCTTGCGCGCGAGCAGGCGCTGGCGCATACCGATCAATGGGTCCTGCAGGGCCGACTCGGTGTCTCCGACGGCAAGCACGGCGGCAGCGGCAGCTTCAGCTGGACGCAGCACGGTGACCAGTACGACTTCGTGCTGCGCGCGCCGATCACCGGCAAGAGCTTCCGCCTCAGCGGCGGCCCGGGTGGCGCCCTGCTGGAAGGCCTGGAGGGCGGGCCGCTGCGCGGGCCGGACGCCGAGGCGCTGATGCGGCAGGCGCTGGGCTGGGTGGTGCCGCTGCAGAATCTGCGCGCATGGGTGCTCGGTCTGCGTGCCGACAGCGGCCCGGCCGAACTGCGCTTCGGCGCGGATCGGCTGCCATCGCGGCTGCAGCAGGACGGCTGGACGGTGGATTACCCCGCCTGGGATGCCGCCCGCACGCCGCCGCTGCCGCAGAAGGTGTTTGCCGAACGGGCGCCCTACAAGGTGCGGCTGTTCATCGAATCGTGGCAGTTCCAGCCGTCCCCGGCGCAGTGAAACGGGGGTGCTTGGGTTAGGCTTTGCGCCCCGGCGAGCGCCCCGTGCGCCGCCTCCCGAGCCCACGCATCACGATGCCGCCCCTGAGCCAGCAGGTTTCGATCCAGCGCGCCGAGCCATCGCAGGCGGAGCGCCTGTGCGCGATCGAGCGCAAGGCGGTGCAGTTGTTCCGCGGGCATCCGGCGTGGCCGAGCTATTCGGCGATGCCGATCCCGCCGGCGCTGCTGCAGCAGTCGATCAGCCGCGGGCTGGTGTGGGTCGCGCTGAACGGGCAGGCCGAGCCGGTCGGCTTTGTCTGGCTGGATACACAGCTGGGTGCGGGCGCCATCGGGATTGCCGAGCTTGACGTGCTGCCGGCCTATGGCCAGCGCGGCATCGGCGCAGCGCTGCTGGAGCACGCCTGCGCCTGGGCGCAAGCGGCCGGCTACCGGCGCGTCGACCTGGGCACGCTGGCCGACGTGCGCTGGAATGCGCCGTTCTACGCGCGGCACGGCTTTGCCATGGTCGACAAGGACGCTCCGGCGTTTGCCCGTGCCCGCGAGCGCGACCGCGAAAACGGCTTTCCCGGACAGCTGCGGGTGTTCATGAGCCGGCCGCTGCCGCCGCCTGCCAGTGATGGCTGGACGGCGTGGCCGGCGCCGGCGAAGCTGAACCTCTTTCTGCGCATTGTCGGCCGGCGCCAGGACGGTTATCACGAACTGCAGACGGTGTTCCGCCTGCTCGACTGGGGCGACGAGATCCGCCTGCGGCGGCGCGATGACGGCGCGATCCGGCGCACGCACGAGGTGCCTGGCGTGCCCGCCGAGGACGACCTCGCCGTGCGCGCGGCGCGCTTGCTGCAGGCACATACGGGCAGCAGCGCGGGCGCGGAGATCGAGGTCGACAAGCGCATACCGATGGGCGGCGGCCTGGGTGGCGGCAGCTCCGACGCGGCCACCGTGCTGGTGGCGCTGAACCAGCTGTGGGGACTGCAGCTGGACGAGGATGCACTGGCCGGGCTCGGTCGCCAGCTCGGCGCCGACGTGCCGCTGTTCGTGCGCGGCCGCTCGGCCTGGGCCGAAGGCATCGGCGAACGGCTCACTCCATTGCCGCTGCCGCGGCGGCATTATGTGGTGCTCGATCCGCACGATCCGGTCTCGACTGCCGCGCTTTTTCAAGCGCCTGAATTGACACGAAATGCACCGCGGGCGACAATTTCGTCCTTTGTATCCGGCGAATCTGCGGAAAATGCCTTCACGCTGGCGGTACGTGCGCGGCACCCGCGGGTGGCGGCGGCGCTTGACTGGCTCGGCAGCTTCGGGCCGGCGCGGCTCTCCGGCAGCGGCGGCTGCGTTTTCCTGGAGACGCGATCATACGATCGGGCGATGACGATCGCCGCGCAGTGCCCGGTAACTTTCACGGCGCACGCGGCCACCGGCGTCGAGGTTTCACCTTTGCGGCAGGCTCTGGCGCGCCATCGTGGCGAATGCTGAGCGGTACGAACAGAACGGCGCCACCGGCCTCATGGTGGTAGTCACGAGCACACACGCAGGCACAACCAAACAAACATTACTGGGGCGTCGCCAAGCTGGTTAAGGCACGGGATTTTGATTCCCGCATACGCAGGTTCGAATCCTGCCGCCCCAGCCATTCATGATGGCCGTTGGTTTCGAGGTAACAACCGTGGACAGGTCCACCCCGATGATGCTTTTTTGCGGCAATGCGCATCGCGCGCTGGCCGAGGATGTCGCCCATCGCCTGGGCGTGCCGCTCGGCAAGGCGCTGGTCGGCACCTTCAGCGACGGCGAAGTGCAGATCGAGATCGAAGAGAACGTGCGTCGACAGGAAGTGTTCGTGCTGCAGCCCACCGGTGCGCCGAGTGCGGTGAACCTGTTCGAGCTGCTGGCCCTCACCGATGCGCTCAAGCGCGCCTCGGCGGCCAGCGTCACGGCGGTGATCCCGTATTTCGGCTACGCCCGGCAGGACCGCCGGCCGCGCTCGGCGCGGGTGCCGATCACCGCCAAGCTGGCTGCCCGCATGATCGGCGCCGCCGGCGTCGACCGCGTGCTGACGGTGGATCTGCATGCCGACCAGATCCAGGGCTTCTTCGACATCCCGGTCGACAACGTCTACGCCTCGCCGGTGCTGCTGGCCGACATCTGGCGCCACCACAGCATGGACGACCTGATCGTGGTCAGCCCGGATGTGGGCGGCGTGGTGCGCGCGCGCGCACTGGCCAAACGGCTGGATGATGCGGATCTGGCGATCATCGACAAGCGCCGCCCGAAAGCCAACGTGGCGACGGTGATGAACATCATCGGCGACGTCAACGGCAAGACCTGCGTGCTGATCGACGACATCGTCGACACCGCCGGTACGCTATGCGCGGCCGCCGCGGCGCTGAAGGAACGCGGTGCGCGCAAGGTGGTGGCCTATTGCGTGCATCCGGTGCTTTCCGGCGCCGCGATCAGCAATATCGAGGGCTCCCAGCTCGATCAGCTGGTGGTCACCAACACTTTGCCGTTGAGCCCTGCGGTACAGGCCTGTGCCAAGATCCGCCAGCTGTCGGTGGCCGAACTGCTGGCCGAAACCATCCGCCGCATCGCCTTTGGCGAGTCGGTGAGTTCGCTGTACGTCGATTGATTCCGTCGCGGCGGCCAGTGCCGCCGCGACACCACCGGCTTTTCTGGTCGCGGAAAAGTCATGCGATCGCCGCGAGGCGGTTCTCCAAGCAACCAAGGCAGTATTCCAATGACCAAGACACATGAAATCAAGGCGCAGAGCCGCAAGGACGAGGGGAAAGGTGCGAGCCGCCGCCTGCGTCATGCGAGCTTTGTGCCCGCCGTGGTCTACGGCGCCAACCAACCGCCGCAGAGCATCCAGATCGAGCACAACACGATCCTGCTCGCGGCCAAGCACGAGTGGTTCTTCTCGTCGGTGCTCGACCTCAACGTCGACGGCAACGTGCAGAAGGTGCTGGTCCGCGACTGGCAGAAGCACCCGTTCAAGCAGCTGATGATGCACATGGACTTCCTGCGCATCAACGAGAACGAGGCGGTGCGCGTGAACGTGCCGCTGCACTTCCTCAACCAGGAAAAATCCCCTGCTGGCAAGACCTCGGGCGTGGTGATCTCGCACAACCTGACCGAGGTCGAGGTGTCCTGCCTGCCCAAGTATCTGCCCGAATTCATCGAGCTGGATCTGGGGAATCTGAAGGAAGGCGACATCATCCACCTGTCGCAGCTGACGCTGCCCGCCAACGTCGAGCTGCCTGCGCTGCAGCTGGGCGAAGACCACGACATTGCGGTGGTCACGGTGAACCACGTCAAGGAAAGCGCCGAGGATGTGGCCGAAGACGCCGCCGCCCTGGCCGAAGCCGAGGCAGCCAAGGCGGCAGCGGCGAAACCGGCCAAGCCGGCCGCCAAGCCGGGCGCCGACAAGAAGTAAGTCGTCCGGAGTGCCGCGCCCCTCGGCGCGGTGCTCCGCATGGCCGACTGCATGGCTGGTTTGCGACTCATCGTCGGACTGGGCAATCCCGGTGCCGAATATCTCCGAACCCGGCACAACGCCGGGTTCTGGTTTGCGGACATGCTCGCCAGCGGGCAGGGCGAACGCTTTGGTTTCGATGGCAAGCTGCACGGCGAAGTGTGCAAGGTACGGGTGGGCAACGAGCCGCTGTGGCTGCTCAAGCCGGCCACGTTCATGAACAAGAGCGGCATCGCCGTGCTGTCGGCGCTGCACTATTACAAGATCCAGCCTGAGCAGTGCCTGGTCGCGCACGATGACCTGGACCTGCCGGCTGGCAGCGTGCGGTTGAAGTTCGACGGCGGCCACGGCGGCCAGAACGGCCTGCGCGACATCATGGCGCATCTGGGTCATGGCAAGTTCTACCGCTTGCGCGTGGGCATCGGGCATCCCGGTCATCGTGATCAGGTGACGCCCTGGGTGCTGGGGCGACCATCGGCGCAGGACGAAGAGGCGATGCTCGACGGCATTGCGCGCGCACTGGACGTGCTGCCGCTGGCGGCGGCCGGTGAGTTCGAGAAGGCCATGCAGCAGTTGCATACCGCGGGAACGGGAAATGGGGAACGGGGAAC
>JAJXTX010000001.1:0-2189 GCA_021783385.1 Pseudomonadota bacterium | reverse complement strand
GCGTCCAAGGGTGAGGGCCTGGGCAACAAGTTTCTTGCGCATATCCGCGAGGTCGATGCGATCGCCCACGTGGTGCGCTGTTTCGAGGGCGATGTGATCCACGTGGCCGGCAAGGTCGATCCGATCTCGGATATCGAGACCATCGACACGGAACTGGCGCTGGCTGACCTGGAGTCGGTGGAAAAGGCGCTGAACAAGGCCGAGCGCGCCGCCAAGGCCAACGACAAGGAGGCGCTGGCGAAACGGCCGGTGCTGCAGAAACTGTCCGCCGCGCTCAACGAGGGACACGCTGCCCGCACGGCGGGGCTGGATGCTGAGGAAAAGGCGCTGGTGCGCGACATGTTCCTGCTCACGCTGAAGCCGCTGATGTACATCGCCAACGTCAGCGATGACGGCTTCGACAACAATCCGCTGCTGGACGCCGTGCGCGCCCGTGCCGCTACCGAGGGTGCCGAAGTGGTGCCCGTATGTGCGGCGATCGAGGAGGAAATGGCCCAGCTCGAGGATGCCGATCGCGACGAGTTCCTGAAGGACATGGGGCTGGACGAGCCGGGTTTGAACCGGGTGATCCGCGCCGGTTACCGGCTGCTCGGCCTGCAGACCTATTTCACCGCCGGCGAGAAGGAGGTGCGGGCGTGGCAGGTCAAGGCTGGTTCCACCGCGCCGCAAGCGGCCGGTGTCATCCATACCGACTTCGAACGCGGTTTCATTCGTGCGGAGACCGTCGCGTTCGACGATTTCATCAAGTACAAGGGCGAGTCCGGCGCCAAGGAGGCCGGCCGCCTGCGGCTGGAGGGCAAGGACTACATGGTGCGTGAAGCCGATATCCTGCATTTCCGCTTCAACGTCTGAACTGGGGTCCGGTCGCCGGGCGTCGCGCGGCGGCCGCGCCGGCAGGCATAATCAGGCCCCGCCACTTTTTGATCGGAGCCGTCATGCCTGGCCAGCAGCACGAGGTGACGTTCCGCTTCCTCGCCCAGCCCACCGACGTCAACTTCGGCGGCAAGGTGCACGGCGGCATGGCGATGAAATGGATCGACCAGGCCGGTTACGCCTGCGCGGTGGCGTGGAGCGGGGCGTATTGCGTCACGGCGTCGGTGAGTGGCATCCAGTTCGTGGCGCCGATCCTGATCGGTGATCTGGTCACCGTGCGTGCCCGGCTGATCCATACCGGCAGCTCCAGCATGCACATGGCAGTGGATGTGCTGGCGCGGGATTTGCGCAAGGGCGAACAGCGGCTGGCTACCAGCTGCGTGATGGTATTCGTGGCGCTCGATGGCCCGGATGGAAAGCCCACGCCGGTGCCGCTTTGGCAGCCGCGCGACGACAACGAGCGGCGCCTGCAGGAGCAGGCGCGAAAGCTGCTCGAGTTATCCAAGGGTATGGAGCGACTGATCGACCTGCATGGCGCGCAAGCCGACTGACGGCACGCTCCGAAACCGGCGCGAACTGCTTCCGGCATGCCAATTTGACGCGCCAAGGTGTTGACAGCACAAGGCTCGATCCACACAATACGCGTTCTTTGTCGGAGGGATACCCAAGCGGCCAACGGGGGCAGACTGTAAATCTGCTGGCTTACGCCTTCGGTGGTTCGAATCCACCTCCCTCCACCAGAGCCAAAGTGATGTCGAAACGGTTCACGCCGGCTCGGAAGAACTTTAAACAGGGTTGCCGGAGGCAATCCTGCACGCGACGCGAAAGCGGCGCGACCCGCGAGGGGCAAGGGCAGGATGCCACCACACGAGTTCCGCGCAGGGCGGGAGTAGTTCAATGGTAGAACATCAGTTTTCCAAACTGATTACGCGGGTTCGATTCCCGCCTTCCGCTCCATTGGTTACTTCGTTTTTTGAATAGTCCGGCAGGAGGCCGGTCTGCTTTCGCCGTCAGGGAGGATGGCGTGAAATACACGCTCATGTAGCTCAGTCGGTAGAGCACTTCCTTGGTAAGGAAGAGGTCACAGGTTCGATTCCTGTCATGAGCACCATTACATCACGACCGTCGGCATGCCGGCCCAGTCGGGCAAGTTTCCTTCAACTCATTGACTCCATCGGGGTTTAGCGCGCATGGCAAAGGGTAAATTCGAACGCACCAAGCCGCACGTCAACGTGGGCACGATTGGTCACGTGGATCACGGCAAGACGACGCTGACAGCGGCGCTGACGAAAGTCGGCGCGGAACGCTTTGGCGGC
>JAJXTX010000074.1 GCA_021783385.1 Pseudomonadota bacterium | reverse complement strand
TGCTGCAGCGTGGCCAGCAGCTCCGGATGTGCGGCCAGACTGCGTTCCAGCCGCATCACGGTGACCGCCATGCGGGTGATCGCCATGTCGCGCTCGTTGCCATCGAGCTGGGCGATCAGGTGGCGCAGTCCGAGTCGCAGGTTCGAGATGTTGCCGAACACGCCCACCACCGACGGCGCGTCGATGCGGAACACACTGGCCACGCCGGCCTCCATCGCGGTCTCGTCGCAGCGTCCCTCGTTGGCCAGTTCCTGCGCCAGCACGCAGGCCTGGAACAGGCCGGCCAGCGCGAGCACGCGCTCTTCATTCATGGCAAAGGTTTCAAGCACGGGTTTGCGGCTCTCTGGCAGTCGACGGTGGCAAGGATGGCAACGGTGGGGATGGCATGAAGGCTGGAAGCAATTGGCCGAATGGCGCGTCGGTGGCTGCGATCACGGCGCCGCCAAGGCACACTTCGCCCACGAAGAAAACCACCGATTGCCCCGGTGTGACGGCGCGCTGCGGCTCGTCGAAGCGTACCTCAAGGCCGTTGGCATGCACGTTCACCGTGCACGACTGATCGAGCTGGCGGTAGCGCGTGCGGGCGGTGCAGCGAAAGTGCGGGGCCGGCGCGGCGCCGTCGACCCAGCTCGGCGCCTCCGTCTGCAGCCGCTGCGAATACAGCCAGCGATTCTCGCCGCCCTGGGCGACGTACAGCACGTTCGCCACGACATCCTTTCCCACCACGTACCAGGCCTCGCTGCCGGCGCCGTCGCGGCCGCCGATGCCCAGCCCGTGGCGTTGGCCGAGGGTGTAATACATCACGCCCTGATGTTCGCCGATGGGTAGGCCATCGGGCGTGCGGATCTCGCCCGGCCGGGCCGGGATGTACTGGGCCAGAAAGCTGCGGAAGTCGCGCTTGCCGATGAAGCAGATGCCAGTGGAATCCTTTTTGGCATGGGTGGGCAAGGCCGCCTCGCGAGCCATTTCGCGCACCCGCGTCTTGGGCAGCTCGCCCAGCGGAAACAGTGTCGCGGCCAGCTGCTGTTGTCCCAGTGCGTGCAGGAAATAGCTCTGATCCTTGCTGGCGTCCAGCGCGCGCAGCAGTCGATGGCGGCCATCGCGGCAATCCACGCGGGCGTAATGCCCGGTGGCGATCTTCTCGGCGCCGAGCGCCAGCGCCTCGTCCAGAAACGTCTTGAACTTGATCTCGCGGTTGCACAGCACGTCGGGGTTGGGCGTGCGTCCGGCGCGGTATTCGGCGAGAAAATGCTCAAACACCCCGTCCCAGTACTCGGTAGCGAAGTTGCGTGCATGAAACGGCAGGCCGAGCCGCCCGCACACCGCCACCGCGTCCTTGCGGTCGGTATCGGCCGTGCATGGACCGTTGCGCTCGTCCTCTTCCCAGTTCTGCATGAACAGGCCCTCGACCTGATGGCCGGCCTGCTGCAGCAGCAGCGCCGCTACCGAGGAGTCGACGCCACCGGAGATGCCCAGCATCACCTTCACGCCGGGGCCATCATGCCGGCAGGTTCCCGGGCAGGTAGTGCAGCGTGTCGAGCGGCAGCCGCTGACCGGCCAGCCACGCATCGATGCTGAGCAGCACCAGCGGGCTGCGCAGCTGCTCTGCGCGCGCGGCGATCTCGCTGCGCGTGAGCCACTGCGCGCTGCGGATGCCGACATCCAGCGGGCGGGCACGGTCATGGCTGACGGCGCGGGCGGCAAAGCTGAAGCGGATCACCGCGTCGCCGTGCTCGGTGCTGCGCCACTGGTGCACGCCGATCAGATGCTGCAGCTCCACCGTCCAGCCGGTTTCCTCCAGCGTCTCGCGCACAGCGGCGTCGGTCAGGCTTTCCCGGTCGTCCAGGTGCCCGGCCGGCTGGTTCCACGCAATGCGGCCGCTGACCGTCTCCTCGACCATCAGATAGCGATCGCCCATGGCGACCACACAGGCCACAGTGACGTGCGGTCGCCAGACATCGGCAGCGGAGAAGGAAGGGGCCATCGGGGCAGGCGGCACTGGAAAAGCGGTCATTGTGCCATTACCTATCCAGCAGGTCGCTGCCGAGAGCTGCATCCGGCGCGGCGTATACTCCGTATCAGATATTGGACACCCTGGAAACCATGGCCCACGAACACGAACACGAACACGAACACGAACACGAACACGACAGCGGCCGCGGGCTGGCGCTGGAGACCGCCAAGCCCGAGGTGGCGCGGCCGCCGCTGTTTCAGGTGCTGCTGCTGAATGACGACTTCACGCCGATGGATTTTGTAGTCGAAGTGTTGCGCGGTTTTTTCAATCTGAGCCAGGAGCAGGCGGTGCAGGTGATGCTGCATGTTCACACGCGCGGCAAGGGTGTATGCGGTGTGTTCACCCGCGAGGTGGCCGAGACCAAGGTAACCCACGTCAACGAATACGCACGCTCGCATCAACACCCGCTGTTGTGCACTATGGAAAAGCTCTGAGCGACCCCATTTTGTATTCATCGCGGCGCTGAAGGCCGCTCAACTTTGCAAGTGGAGATGATCCGGATGTTCAGCAAGGATCTCGAAGTCACCATCGGCCATTGCTACAAGCAGGCCCGCGAGCAGCGCCACGAATTCATGACGGTGGAGCATCTGCTGCTGGCGCTGACCGAAAACCAGTCGGCGCTCGGTGCGCTGCGCGCGTGTGGCGTGGATCTTGCGCGGCTGTCGAGCGAACTCGAACGGATCATCACCGAGACGGTGCCGGTGCTGCCGCAGGGCGATGAACGCGACACCCAGCCCACGCTGGGCTTCCAGCGCGTGCTGCAGCGGGCCGTGTATCACGTGCAGTCCTCGGGACGGAAGGAAGTCACCGGTGCGAACGTGCTGGTGGCGATCTTCGGCGAGAAGGATTCGCACGCCGTGTATTTCATGCACCAGCAGGAAATCTCGCGGCTCGACGTGGTCAACTACATCTCGCACGGCATCGCCAAGATCGGTGACGACTCACCCGCCAGCCTGCCTGGTGGCAGCGAGCGGGAGGGTGAGGAAGCCGGCGAGGGCAAGGGCAATCCGCTGCATGAGTTCGCCAGCAACCTCAATGAACTGGCGCTGGAAGGCAAGATCGATCCGCTGATCGGCCGCGGCGACGAAATCGAGCGCACCATCCAGGTCCTGTGCCGCCGGCGCAAGAACAACCCGCTCTACGTCGGTGAGGCCGGTGTGGGCAAGACCGCGCTGGCCGAGGGTCTGGCCAAGCGCATCGTCGACGGCGAAGTGCCTGAGGTGCTCGAGAGCGCCACCATATGGTCGCTGGATCTCGGCGCGCTGGTTGCCGGCACCAAGTACCGCGGCGATTTCGAGAAGCGGCTCAAGGCCGTGATCGCCCAGCTGAAGAAGCAGCCCGGCGCGATCCTGTTCATCGACGAGATCCACACCATCATCGGCGCCGGTTCGGCGTCCGGCGGCACCATGGACGCGTCGAACCTGATCAAGCCGATGCTGGCCTCGGGCGAACTGCGCTGCATCGGGTCGACCACGTTCCAGGAATACCGCGGCGTGTTCGAGAAGGATCGCGCGCTGGCGCGGCGCTTCCAGAAGATCGACGTGGTCGAGCCGACCATCGCCGACAGCATCGAGATCCTCAAGGGCCTGCGTTCGCGCTTCGAGGAGCACCATCATGTCGCCTATACCAACGAGGCACTGAAGGCCGCGGTGGACCTGTCGGTAAAGCACATTCCCGACCGCCTGCTGCCGGACAAGGCGATCGACGTGATCGACGAGGCCGGTGCGCGGCAGCGGCTGCTGCCGGAGGACCAGCGCACCGGTACGGTGGATGTGAGCGAGGTGGAATACATCGTCGCCAAGATGGCGCGCATCCCGGCCAAGCAGGTGTCGGCGTCCGATCGCGACGTGCTGCGCAACCTCGAACGCAATCTGAAGATGGTGGTGTTCGGGCAGGATCCGGCGATCGAGGCATTGGCCGCCTCGATCAAGATGGCACGCTCCGGGCTGGCCGACCCGTCCAAGCCGATCGGCTGCTTCCTGCTGGCTGGCCCCACCGGTGTGGGCAAGACCGAGGTGACCAAGCAGCTGGCGATGCAACTGGGCATCGAGATGATCCGTTTCGACATGTCCGAGTACATGGAAGGTCACTCCGTATCGCGGCTGGTCGGCGCGCCTCCGGGCTACGTGGGCTTCGACCAGGGCGGTCTGCTGACCGAAGCGGTGGTCAAGCATCCGCACGCGGTGCTGCTGCTGGACGAGATCGAGAAGGCGCACCCGGATGTGTTCAACATCCTGCTGCAGGTGATGGATCGCGGCGTGCTCACCGATACCAACGGTCGCGAGGCGAACTTCAAGAACGTGGTGGTGGTGATGACCACCAATGCCGGCGCGGTGCTCGCTTCGCGGCGCAGCATGGGTTTCGTCGAACAGAAGCACGAGTCGGACGCGATGGAGGTGATCCGCCGCATCTTCACGCCGGAGTTCCGCAACCGGCTGGATGCGATCATCCAGTTCGGCGCGCTCGACTTCGAGCATATCCTGCGCGTGGTCGACAAGTTCCTGATCGAGCTGGAAAGCCAGCTGACCGAAAAGCACGTGAGCCTGGATGTTGATGCCGATGCCCGCCGCTGGCTGGCCGAGCACGGCTTCGATCCGCAGATGGGTGCGCGACCGATGGCGCGGGTGATCCAGGAAAAGGTCAAGCGTGCACTGGCGGATGAACTGCTTTTCGGCAAGTTGGCCGATGGTGGCCAGGTGCGTCTGAGTGTGCGCGATGGCGAGCTGCAGGTGGACTGCGAGACGATCGAGCAGCAGCCGGCGGTCACCGAAACGACCCACTGAGGCCGGCGCCTGCAGCGGCGGGGCAGATTCCGGGCAAAACAAAGGCGGCGCACTGCGCCGCCTTTGCATGTCCAAACACCGGAATCAGCGAGCAGGCAAGGTGGCCTGCTGCGCGCACGCCTACTTCATGCGGTAGGTGATGCGTCCCTTGCTCAGGTCGTATGGGGTCATCTCGATCTTGACCTTGTCGCCGGTGAGGATGCGGATGTAGTGCTTGCGCATGCGTCCGGAAATGTGGGCGATGATCACGTGCCCATTCTCCAATTGCACGCGAAACATGGTGTTGGGCAGGGTCTCCTGGACCGTGCCTTCCATCTCGATGACGTCGTCTTTGGCCATGTGTTCCGGGGTTCGCGCACAGCCGTCATGGCTGCATAAGCCGCCGATTATGCCACGGATAAGCGCATGGTTAAAGAATCATCAAGTGCTGGTGTCCCCGAAATGTTCGTCCAGCTTGCGCCGGATCTCCTGCTCGACCATGCCCTTGAGCGGCGCCAGCATCATGCCCAGATCGGCGTTGACCCGGATCGCCCCGCTGGTCACCGCGATCGTGCCGCTCACGCCCGGCCGGGAAAAGCTCAGGGTGTCGCCCTGCCACTGGCCCTGCATGCCGAATTTTTCGCGCATCCGCAGCGCCACCTGATCGACTACCGCACGGGCTTCGGTGAGCGAAAGCTGGTGCGCGCGGTGAATGGCGATCTTGGGCATGGCGGGCTCTCGCTGGCAAAGCCGCATCTTAGTGCCGGTGGCGTGCCGGAACACGCTGGCCTGCATGCTAGAGTTCCGCGATCCATCGACCGGTTCATCCATGCGCATCGAATTTCTCAATGCGGCCCGTGAGGATTTTCACTGGTCGCAGGTGCAGCTGAGCATCGGCAGCGCACCGGACAACGATCTCGTGCTGGCGGCCAGCCAGGCCGCCCCGCGGCACCTGAGGATCCAGCAGGACCGTCGTGGCTGGGTCTTGCAGGTGCTGCCGTCGGCCGAACGCATCCACGTCAATGCGCGGCCGGTGCGCGAGCGCGCCCTGCTGCGCGCAGGCGATGTGGTCAGTGTCGGTGACTGTCGCCTGCTGCTGCGCGCCGACGCCGATCCGCGCTTGCGCCCCCCGCTCAGCGTGACGGCGCACGAACGCTGCACGGTAGCGCTGCGCGCGGTGGCCGGCCCGCTGTCCGGTCGCGTGCTGCCGCTGCGCGACAGCCTGGAACTCGGGCTGCCCGGCGGCTGCCCGCTGGAGCTGCCGCAGGGCGAGAGCGCCGCGTTGCGCCTCGCGTGGCACGACGGCGAGCTGCAGCTGGAACAGCTGCAGCCATCCGGACGCCATCCGCTGCGCGTCAACGGAGTGCCGACGCAGAACCTGGCGCTGCAGCCCGGCGACCAGATCAGTCTCGCCATGCATCGCTTCGTGGTCGACGCGCCGGGGATGGAACCGGAGCCGCCGATTGCGACGCCTGCTGCATCCACACAGGCGCTGCCGGAGGCCGCGGCCGGCCCCGCCGGCGAGGTTTGGTGGCTGATTGTGACCGCCGCCGTGCTGGCGCTGGGCATCGCACTGGTGCTGCTGATCCGCTTCTGATCCCTGCGGCACACCGCGATCCCGACAGGCTTGACCACCTTGTGCTGCGCCGCGCCATAATGCCGGGAATACCCCGACAGGATGCAGCGGCACGTGAGCAGAATCTGGAATTTCAGCGCCGGTCCGGCAGCGATGCCGGTGGACGTGCTCGAACGCGCCGCGCGCGAGTTGCCGGATTGGGACGGCAGCGGCGCCTCGGTGATGGAGCAGTCCCACCGGGGCAAACGTTTCATCGCGATGGCGGCCCAGGCCGAAGCCGATCTGCGCCGCCTGCTGACGGTGCCGGACGACTATGCGGTGCTGTTCCTGCAGGGCGGTGCCACCCAGCAGTTTGCGCTGATCCCGATGAATCTGGCCGGGCCCGGTGACAGCGCCGATTACATCGACAGCGGCCACTGGAGTGAAAAGGCAATCAGCGAGGCGGCGCCGTATGTGCGCGTGAACGTGGCCGCCAGCGGCAAGCACGACGCCTACCGGCGGCTGCCCGCGCGCGACAGTTGGCAGCTCGATCCACACGCGGCCTACGTGCACTACACGCCGAACGAGACCATTCACGGCGTGGAGTTCCACGACATTCCCGAGGTGGGCGATGTGCCGCTGGTGGCGGACATGTCGTCGAACATCCTGTCCGAGCCGCTGGATGTTTCGCGCTTTGGTCTGATCTACGCCGGCGCGCAGAAAAACATCGGCCCGTCCGGGCTGGTGGTGATGATCATCCGGCGCGACCTGTTGCAGCGCGCTGGCCGCCCGATGGCGCGGATCTTTCGCTACGCCGAGCAGGCGGCGCACGACTCCATGCTCAACACGCCCAACACCTGGGGCTGGTATCTGGCCGGGCTGACCTTCCAGTGGCTGCTCGCGCAGGGCGGGCTGGAAGCAATGGCTGGACGCAACCGGGCCAAGGCCGAGCGGCTGTATCGCGCCATCGACGGCTCCGGCGGCTATTACCGCAACCGGATCGAGCGATCGGCGCGCTCGCGCATGAATATCCCGTTTACCCTGCACGACAGTGCGCTGGATGCGGTCTTCCTGCAGGAATCCGAGGCGGCCGGCCTGCTGGCGCTCAAAGGCCACAAGGCGTTGGGCGGCATGCGCGCATCGTTGTACAACGCCGTGCCGCTGGAGGCGGTCGAGGCGCTGGTGGAGTTCATGGGCGACTTTTCCCGGCGGCACGGCTGACTGGTCATGCACGATGTCTTTGAGGCATGATGTTTGTTCACGTATGGACTGCTATCCATCTAGGCGGCTAAAAGCATGACCGAATCAAAGACATCGCTGGGCGAGATGCGCGAACGCATCGACAGCATCGACCGGCAGATCCAGCAGCTGATCTCCGAGCGCGCCAAGCGCGCGCAGGAAGTGGCCAGGGTGAAGGGCGAGGGGCTGTCGGCGATCGACTACTACCGACCCGAGCGCGAGGCGCACGTGCTGCGCATGGTGGTCGACCGCAACGACGGCCCGCTGTCCGACACCGAGATGGTGCGGCTGTTCCGCGAGATCATGTCGTCCTGCCTGGCGCAGGAGGACCCGCTCAAGATCGGCTTTCTGGGGCCGGAGGGCACCTTCAGCGAACAGGCGGTGCACAAGCATTTCGGCCATGCCGCCTATGGGCTGGCGCTGGGCAGCATCGAGGAGGTGTTCCAGGAGGTCGCGGCCGGTCACGCGGACTTTGGCGTGGTGCCGGTGGAGAACTCCGGCCAGGGCATGATCCAGGTCACACTGGACATGTTCCTCACCTCCGACGCCACCATCTGCGGCGAAGTGGAGCTGCGCGTGCACCAGTGCCTGCATTCGCAGCTGGGCCGGCTGGAGGATGTGCGCCGCGTCTACGGTCACGGGCAGTCGCTGCAGCAGTGCAAGACCTGGCTGCGCATCAACCTGCCGGACGTCGAGTGCATCGCGGTCGGCAGCAATGCCGAGGCGGCCCGCATGGCAAGGCACGCCGACGATGCCGCGGCAATCGCCGGCGAGACGGCTGGCAAGATCTACGGCCTGAAGACGGTGGCGCAGGGTATCGAGGATCGCGCCGACAACACCACCCGCTTCCTGGTGATCGGTCGTTCGCTGTTTCCGCCCTCGGGCAACGATCGCACCTCGCTGCTGATCACCGTCAACGACAAGCCAGGCGCGCTGTACGACGTGCTCAGTCCGTTCGCCAGGCACGGCATCAGCCTGAACCGGATCGAGTCGCGACCGGCGCATACCGGCAAATGGCAGTACGCGTTTTTCATCGACGTCTCCGGCCATGTTCACGACGCCGCGCTGCAGGCGGCTGTGCACGATATCGGCGAGTCGGCCGCGACCATTCGGGTGCTTGGTTCGTATCCGGTGGCGTTGCCGTGATGATCAAGAATTGCCAGATCGACGCGCACGTGGAGAACCCTGCTTGAATCAGCTCGACTGGAGCAGCCGGCCCGGCCGCCCGCTGCGCGGCAGCGTCCGGATACCGGGCGACAAGTCGGTATCGCACCGCGCGCTGATGCTGGCCGCGATTGCCGAGGGTGATTCACACATTCACGGCTTCCTCGAAGGCGAGGACACCCGCGCCACCGCCGCGGTGCTGACGCAGCTGGGCGTGCGTATCGAAACCCCCGCAACCGGCGAACGGCTGGTACACGGCGTCGGCCTGCACGGGCTGCGCGGCACGCCGCAGGTGCTGGACTGCGGCAACGCCGGCACCGGCATGCGCCTGCTGGCCGGCCTGCTGGCCGGGCAGGCGTTCGACAGCGTGCTGGTCGGCGATGCCTCGTTGTCGCAGCGGCCGATGCGGCGGGTCACCGATCCGCTGGCGCGGATGGGCGCGCGTATCGATACGCGCGAGGGCCTGCCGCCGCTGCGCGTGCACGGTGGCCAGTCGTTGCGCGGCATCCGTTATGAGTTGCCGGTGGCCAGCGCACAGGTGAAATCCGCGTTGCTGCTGGCTGGTTTGTATGCCGTCGGCGACACCGAGATCATCGAGCCGCATCCGACCCGCGACTATACCGAGCGCATGCTCGCCGCCTTCGGCTGGCCCATCCAGTTTTCGCCGGGCGTGGCCCGGCTGGCCGGCGGGCATGTTCTGCATGCCAACGACGTGCAGGTGCCGGCGGATTTTTCCTCGGCCGCGTTTTTCTTGGTCGCCGCCAGCATCGTGCCGGGTTCCGAGCTGCGCCTGCCGGCGGTCGGCCTCAATCCGCGGCGCACCGGTTTGCTGCACGCGCTGCGCCTGATGGGCGCGGACATCGCCATCGAGCAGCCGCGCGAGAGCGGCGGCGAGCCGGTGGGCGACCTGGTCGTGCGCCACGCGCCGCTGCATGGGATCGAGCTGCCCGCGGCGCTGGTGCCCGACATGATCGACGAATTTCCGGCGCTGTTCATCGCCGCGGCGGTGGCCAGCGGCCGCACCGTGGTGCGCGGCGCCGCCGAGCTGCGGGTGAAGGAGTCCGATCGCATTGCCAGCATGGCCACCGGCCTGCGCGCGCTGGGCGCCGCGATCGAGGAAACGCCGGATGGCGCGATCATCGATGGTGGCCGCCTCGGTGCGGGTCGCGTGGAAACCCATCTCGATCACCGCATCGCGATGAGCTTCGCGGTGGCCGGACTGGTGGCCGCGGGGCCGGTGCGGATCAGCGACTGCGCGCATGTCGCCACGTCGTTCCCGGGTTTTCTCGAACTGGCCAACGGCTGCGGCTTCGCGCTGCAGCGGGCGGACTGATCGCGCGCGCTCGCACGACCCGCGCCGTAGCAGCTAGGCTTGCCGCTGCACGCCCCGCCCGTGAGATCGCCCATGTCGCCTGCCGCGCCGCCATTCATCGTCGCCATTCCCGCCCGCTACGGCTCGACCCGGTTGCCGGGCAAGCCGCTGCGCGAGATAGGCGGCGTGCCGATGGTGCTGCGGGTGGCCCGGCGCGCGCTGCAGGCGGGCGCACGTCAGGTGGTGGTGGCGGTGGACGATCCGCGCGTCGCCGCGGCGCTGGGCGGGCAGGCCGGCGTGGACATCTGCATGACGCGCGCGGATCACGCCTCCGGCAGCGACCGGCTGGCCGAATGCGCCGCGCACTTCGGCTGGGCCGAGGACGCCATCGTGGTGAACCTGCAGGGCGACGAGCCGTTCGCTCCGGCCGCCGGCATCCGCGCGGTGGCGCAGGCGCTGGCCGACGATGACGCATCGATGGCGACGCTGGCCACGCCGCTGCTCGACGCCGAGCAGCTGTTCGACCCCAACGTGGTGAAGCTGGTGCGCGCGCTGAACGGACGCGCGCTGTATTTCAGCCGGGCGCCGCTGCCGTGGGCGCGCGATGCGTTCGCGATCGAGCGCGAGGCGCTGCCGGCGGACGCGCCTTTTCTGCGGCATATCGGCATTTACGCCTACCGCGCCGGCTTTCTCGCGCGCTATACGCGCATGCGGCGCACGCCGCTGGAGCAGGCCGAATCGCTGGAGCAGCTGCGCGTGCTGGAGCACGGCCATGCGATCGCAGTACGGCTCAC
>JAJXTX010000073.1 GCA_021783385.1 Pseudomonadota bacterium | reverse complement strand
GCCGGCACCACGCGCGTCTCCATCCCGCCGAGCGCGCCCAGCCAGACCACCGGCACGCCCTGCGCACGCAGGCACTCGGCCACCGCCAGGCCGGGGAAGATGTGGCCGCCGGTGCCGCCGGCCATGATCAGCACGGGTGCGGACGGGTTCATGCGGCGGCCGCCTGTTCGGGCTGGTGGGCGACGGCGTGC
This sequence comes from Pseudomonadota bacterium, assembly GCA_021783385.1. GTDB lineage: Bacteria > Pseudomonadota > Gammaproteobacteria > Xanthomonadales > Rhodanobacteraceae > Rhodanobacter. Next base: position 10,746 of record JAJXTX010000073.1, on the reverse strand, counting down.
GCATCGGTGGCGGCCACCGCGGCGGGCATGCGCCGGGTCACCTCGCGTGCGTCGAGCGCGCGGTTGATCTCGTAGGTGGCGCGCAGCAGCACGCCGGCCATCGCGCAGGTCAGCGCCATCGACGAGCCGCCGTAGCTGATCAGCGGCAGGGTCAGCCCCTTGGTCGGCAGCGCACCGAGATTCACCCCCACCGACACGATCGCCTGCATCGCCAGCATCAGCGAGATGCCAAACGCCACGTAGCCGGCAAAGCGCTGTCCCACCTCGACGCCCTTCAGCCCCAGGTACAGGCCGCGACCCACCGCCAGCGCGAACAGGCTCATCACCAGCACCACGCCGGCCAGGCCCAGCTCCTCGCCGATCACCGCGAAGATGAAGTCGGTATGCGCCTCGGGCAGATACGACAGCTTCAGCACGCTGGAGCCCAGCCCGACGCCAGTCCACTCGCCGCGACCGATTGCCATCAGCGACTGGGTCAGCTGGAAGCCGTCGTTGAACGGGTCCTTCCACGGATCCATGAACGAGGTGAGCCGCTTCACGCGGTAGCTCTCACCGGTGGCCGCCACGTAGAGCAGCGGCATCAGCGGCAGCCCCATCAGGAACAGGAAGATCGGCCGCGCGCCGCCAAGCCAGACCATCGCGATGGTCACCGCGATCACCAGCGTGGCCGAGCCGAAGTCCGGCTGCAGCAGCAGCAGGATCACGATCACGCCGGCGACCGCAATCGGCTTGATCAGGCCAAGGAACCTGGTCTCCACGCTGTCGCGGTGGCGCACCAGATAGCTGGCGACGTACACCACCAGGATCAGCTTCACCGCCTCCACCGGCTGGAAGCTGGTCACCAGCAGGTTGAGCCAGCGCCGCGCGCCGTTGATGCGCATGCCCAGATGCGGCACGAACACCGCCAGCAGCAGCATGAATGCCAGCGCCAGCAGCGGAAACGCGAATTTCTCCAGCCACTTCAGCTCGGTGCGCATGGCCAGGCCAGCGGCCACCAGGCCGATGCCCAGGAAGGCCAGGTCGTGCTTGAGGAAATAGAACGCGCCCATGTGGCGGCTGTCGGCCACCGCGATCGAGCTGGAGGTCACCATCACCACGCCGATGCTGGCCAAACCGATCAGCGCCAGCATCAGCAGCAGGTCGAAGCTGCCGCGCGGTCCGAGCCGGCGTTTGGCCTGGGTGGAATCGAGTCCGAACATCTCAGCGCACCTTCAAAGTGGCAAGACCGACCAGCACCAGCACCACGCTGATGATCCAGAAGCGCACGATCACGCGGGGCTCGGGCCAGCCCTTCAGTTCGAAGTGGTGATGGATCGGCGCCATCCGGAAGATGCGCTTGCCGGTGAGCTTGAAGCTGGCCACCTGCAGCATCACCGAGACCGTTTCCATCACGAACACGCCGCCCATCACCAGCAGCACGATCTCCTGGCGCACGATCACCGCCACGCAGCCCAGCGCCGCGCCCATCGCCAGCGCGCCGACGTCGCCCATGAACACCTGCGCCGGATAGGTGTTGAACCAGAGGAACCCGAGTCCGGCGCCGGCCAGCGCGCCGCAGAAGATCGCCAGCTCGCCGGCGCCGGGAATCGAGGGAATGCCGAGGTATTCGGAAAACAGCTTGTTGCCGGCCAGGTAGGCGAACACGCCGAGCGCGCCGGACACCAGCACCGTCGGCATGATCGCCAGCCCGTCCAGGCCGTCGGTGAGGTTCACCGCGTTGGAGAAGCCGACGATCATGAAATACGTCAGCACCACGAAGAACAGCCCCATCGGCAGCACCACGTGCTTGAACAGCGGCACGTACAGCGCCGTCTCCGCCACCGGCAGGCCGGCCACCGCGTGCGGCGCGGTGGCGTACAGGAACACGGCCGCACCGAGGCCGAACAGCGACTGCCAGAAATATTTCCAGCGGCTGGCCAGCCCGCGGCTGTCCTTCAGCACCAGCTTGCGGTAATCGTCGTAGAAGCCGATCGCGCCGAACGCCAGCATCACCGCCAGCACCACCCACACGTAGCGGTTGCGCAGATCGGCCCACAGCAGCGTGGCCACCGCCACCGACAGCAGGATCATCACGCCGCCCATGGTCGGCGTGCCGGCCTTGACCAGATGCGTCTGCGGACCGTCGCTGCGCACCACCTGGCCGGCCTTCAGCGCGCCCAGCTTGCGGATCAGCATCGGGCCCATCAGCAGCGACACCGCCAGCGCGGTGAGCGCGGCCATGATGGTGCGGAAGGTGATGTACTGGAACAGGTGCGGCGCCGACAGATAGCGCGCCAGCCAGTTGATCAGTTCAAGCAGCATGCGGTGCGCCCTCCTCGCTGCGTGCAACATCCGGCGAGGGCCCGGCAAGCGCGGTCGCCACCCGCTCCATCGCCGCCGAACGCGAGCCCTTGACCAGACAGGTGACGCCGGCATGCAGCTGCGCACGCAGCGCCGCGATCAGCGCCGGCTGGTCGTCGAAATGCTGTGCCCCGGGGCCGAACGCGGCGACCGTGGCAACGCCCAGCGGACCCACCGCAAACAGCCGCTCGATGCCGCGCTCGCGCGCTCGCGCGCCGATGCCGGCGTGCAACGCGCGCGCGTCGGTACCCAGCTCGGCCATGTCGCCCAGCACCAGCCAGCGCTCGCCGCCGGCCAGCGCCAGCGTGTCGATCGCCGCCGCCATCGAGCCGGGGTTGGCGTTGTAGCTGTCATCGAGCAGCGTGCCGCCACCGGGCAGCGCGGTGCGCACGAGCCGGCCGGTGACCGCACTCGCCTGCTGCAGCCCCGCCACGATGGTGGCCAGCGGCACCGCCAGCGCCAGCGCGATCGCGGCGGCGGCCAGCGCATTGGCCACGTTGTGCCGACCCGGCAGCGGCAGCGCCACCTCGGCGTCACCCTGCGGCGTGCGCAGCACGAAGCGCGAGCCGTCCACGCGCGCCTCCAGGATGTCGGCGCGCACGTCCGCCGCCTGCTCCAGCCCGAAGCGCAGCTGCCGGCGCGCGCCGGCCAGCCCGGCGAAGAAACTCGCGAATGCGTCGTCCGCATTGATGATCGCCACGCCGTCGGCAGGCAGCGCCTGGTAAAGCGCGCCCTTGGTCTCGGCCACGCCTTCCACGCTGCCCATGCGCTCAAGATGCGCCGGTGCGATGAGGTTGACGAGGCCGATATCGGGCCGCGCGATGGCGGCCAGGTAGGCGATGTCGCCCGGCTTGCCGGCACCCATTTCCAGCACCGCGTACTCGGCCTCCGGCGGCAGCGCCAGCAGCGTCAGCGGCAGTCCGATCTCGTTGTTGTAGTTGCCCGTGTTGAAGTGGGTGCGGCCGTGCCGCGAGAGGATCGCCGCCGTCAGCGTCTTCACCGTGGTCTTGCCGTTGGAGCCGGTGATGCCGACCACCCGCGCGCTGCGCTGCGCGCGCACCGCGCTGGCGAGGTCACCCAGCGCCAGCGTGGTGTCGTCCACCAGCACCTGCGGCAGCGTGCTGTCGACCCGGCGCATCACCAGCGCGGCCACCGCGCCGCGCGCGGCCGCCGCGTCCAGGTAATCGTGACCATCCACGCGCTCGCCGCCGAGCGCCACGAACAGCTCGCCCGGCTGCACCCGGCGGCTGTCGATGGCGACACCGCTGACCTCGGCATCGGCACCCAGCAGGCGGCCGTGCGTCCACACCGCGATCGTGCTCAGCGCCATCATGCGCGCGACTCCCGCGTGATCCGTTCCAGCGCCGCGTGCGCCACCGCCACGTCGTCGAACGGATGCTTGCCGGTCGGGCCGTCCTGATAGCTTTCGTGACCCTTGCCGGCGATCAGCAGCACGTCGCCCGGCTGCGCCAGCTGCAGCGCCTGGGCGATCGCCCGGGCGCGATCGCGCTCGACCGTCATCGCCTTCGCCGCGGTCATGCCGGCCACGATCTGCGCCACGATCGCATCGCCGTCCTCACCGCGCGGATTGTCGTCGGTGACGATCGCCACGTCCGCCATGCGCGCGGCGATCGCGCCCATCAGCGGGCGCTTGCCGGCATCGCGCTCGCCGCCGCAGCCGAACACGCACAGCAGCCGACCGGCGCAGTGCGCGCGCAGCGCGGCCAGCGCCTGCTCCAGCGCGTCGGGCGTGTGCGCGTAGTCGACCACCACCAGCGGCAGTCCGCGCTCGCCGCCGAGCCGGCTCATGCGGCCGGGCACCGGCTGCAGCCGCTCGACCGCCGCCACCACGCGTTCGAACGGTTCGCCCAGCGCACCCAGGCATGCCACCACCGCCAGCAGGTTGGCGACGTTGAAGCGGCCGAGCAGGCGGCTGGTCAGCATGCGCGTGCCCCACGGCGTGCGCAGCCGGAAGGTCAGCCCCGCCGCCGAGGTGACGATGGCGCTGGCGGCCACCTCGGCCTCGGCATCGTCGGCGCTGCTGAAGCACAGCGGCCGGACGCCGGCAGGCAGCTGCGCCAGCAGGCTGCGGCCAAACGGATCGTCGAGGTTGATCACCGCCGCCTGCAGGCTCGGCCAGGCGAACAGCCTGGCCTTCGCGGCGCCGTAGGCCTGCATGCTGCCGTGATAGTCCAGATGGTCGCGAGTGAGGTTGGTGAAGGCGGCGACCTCGAATTCCACCGCCGCCACGCGGCCCTGCTCCAGCGCATGCGAGGACACTTCCATCGCCACGTGGCTGGCGCCGGCGTCGCGAAAATCGGCCAGCAGCTGCTGCACGGCCAGCGCGTCGGGGGTAGTGCGCTCGCCTTCGCGCAGCTCGCCGTGCAGCCCCGCGCCCAGCGTGCCGATGCTGGCAGCGCGATGGCCGAGCAGGCTCAGCGCCTGCGCCAGCAGCTGCACGCACGAGGTCTTGCCGTTGGTACCGGTGACGCCGATGATCCGCAACGCTTCGGCCGGGCGCTCGTGAAAGCGAGCCGCAATTTCGCCGACCTGCTCGCGCAGGCCGTCCACCCACAGCAGCGGCACCTCGAGCGGCGGCGTGTCGATCGCCGGCGCTTCGGCCAGCACCACCTGGGCGCCGCGCTGCACCGCGCCGGCGGCGAATTCGATGCCATGGCCGTGGCTGCCGCGCAGCGCGAAAAACGCGTCGCCGCGGCGTACACGGCGCGAGTCCAGCGCCAGTCCGGACACCACGATGCGGCTCGCACCCGGCGCGGCAGCAAGCTGCGCGTCGGCGATGCCGAGCAACAACTGGTCGAGATGGCCGGTGCTCACGGCGTGCCCCCGTCGACCGGCGCGTCGTCCAGCGGCACATCGGCCGGCGGCTTGCTGCCAGCCAGGCCGCCGGCACCCTGCAACGGACCGCCGACATACCAGCGGCCGATGTTGTCCGGCGGCACGTCGAGCAGGCGCAGCGCGCCGCTCATCACGCTGGAGAACACCGGGCCGGAAACCACGCCGCCGTAGTAGCTGCCCCTGGTCGGGTTGTTGATGATCACCACGCCGACCAGCCGCGGGTGGGTGGCCGGCACGATGCCGGCGAACGCGGCGACGTAGTTGTTCTTGTCGTAGCCGCCGGCGCTGGCCTTGTGCGCGGTGCCGGTCTTGCCGGCCACGCTGTAGTTGGCGATGCGCGCTTCCGGCGCCGTGCTGCCGGGGCCGGTGACGGTTTCCATCATCTGGATCAGCTCGCCGGCGATGGCTGGCGTGATGATCTGCTTGGGCGGGTTGTCGTCGCCCTTGATGAAGCTGGGGTCGTGCATCACGCCGCCATCGGCGATGGTGGCGTAGGCGTTGGCCAGCTGCAGCGGTGTCACGTTGACGCCGTAGCCGTAGCCCATGATCGCCTTTTCCAGCGGGCGCCAGTCGCGGCCGATCTTCAGATAGCCCGAGGCTTCGCCGGGAAAGCCGCTGTCGGTGCTGTTGCCGAAGCCGAACGCGCGGTAGGTGTCGTACATCAGCGAGGTGTCCAGCGTCATCGCGATGTGCGCGGCACCGACGTTGCTCGACTTGGTGATCACCCCGGTCGGGGTCAGCACGCCATAATCGTGGGTGTCGTGGATGTCGTGGCCCTGGAAATACCAATGGCCGCCGGTGGTGTCGATCAGCGGACTGGTCGGCGTGTACTGGCCGCTGGAAAGCGCCGCGGCCATCAGCACCGGCTTGATCGTGGAGCCCGGCTCGATCACGTCGGTCATGGCGCGGTTGCGCCGTTGCGCCGGCTTGCTGTCGTTCACGGCGTTCGGGTTGTAGGTCGGCAGGTTGACCATCGCCAGCACTTCGCCGGTCTTGACGTCGAGTATCACCATCGAGCCGGAATCGGCCTGGAACTTGTCCAGCGCAATCTTCAGCTCGCTGTAGGCAAGGAACTGGATGCGCCGGTCGATGCTGAGGGTGAGGTTCTGCCCCGGCTTGGGCGCGCGAATCTGCTCCAGGTCCTCCACTACGTGGCCCATGCGGTCGCGGATCACGCGCTTGAGGCCGGGCTTGCCGGAGAGCCAGTCGTCGTAGGCCAGCTCCAGCCCTTCCTGGCCGTGGTCGTCGATGTTGGTGAAGCCGAGCACGTGCGCGGTGACTTCGCCGGACGGGTAGTAGCGCTTGAACTCGCGCTGGCCGTTGATGCCGGGAATGCCCAGCGCCAGCACCGCCTGCCCCGCCTCCGGCGCCATCTGCCGGCGCAGGTAGAGGAACTCGCGATCCGAACGCTGCAGCAGCAGCTGCTTCAGCTGGCCGGCATCCACGCCCAGCGCCTGCGCCAGCTGCGGGATGCGGTCCTCGTTCTCCAGCACCTGCGACGGATTGGCCCAGATCGAGGTCACCGGCGTCGACACCGCCAGCGGCTCGCCGTTGCGGTCGAAGATGGTGCCGCGCGATACCGGTATCGGCATCTCGCGCAGGAAGCGCGCGTCGCCCTGGCGCTGGTAGAACTGCTTGCGGATCACCTGCAGGTCGAACGCGCGCGCCACCAGTCCGAGCGAGGCCAGCCCCAGCAGGCTCACCACCAGCACCATGCGCCTGCGCGCGCTGGGGGCGGCGACGGTGCGGCGGCGCGGCGGCCGGACGGGGGCGGTGCTGTCCTGGCGCCAGGTCATCGGGTCAGCAACCGGATGTCTTGCGGGCGCGGATCGAGCATGCCCAGCTGCTGCCGCGCCTCGTCGTCGATGCGGCGCGGCTCGGCATAGGTGGCCTGCTCCAGTTCGAGCCGGCCGTATTCGATGTTCAGATTGTCGCGCTGGTTCTGCAGCGCAGTCAGGCTGACGAACAGCACGCGGCTCTCGTGGCGCGTCCACACCACGCCGATCGCGGTGGTCAGCACCGCCGCCAGCAGCATCAGCAGGATCAGCACGCCGAGCACCTTCACGAGAGTTTCTCCGCCACGCGCAGCACGGCGGAGCGTGCGCGCGGGTTCGCCGCCAGCTCGGTGGCGCTGGCGAACTGCGCCTTGCCGATCGCGGCCAGCCGCGCCGGGCGCTCGGCAACCGGCGGCCCGCGGCGGCTGTTCTGCACGCGGCCGGAGTGATCGCGGATGAACAGCTTCACCGCGCGGTCTTCCAGCGAGTGGAAGCTGATCACCACCAGCCGGCCGCCCACCTTGAGCCGCTCCAGCGCGCCGTCCAGGCCCCGTTGCAGTGACTCCAGTTCGCCGTTGACGCGGATGCGCAGCGCCTGGAAGCTGCGCGTGGCCGGATGCTTGCCCGGTTCGCGACGGCCGACCACGCGCTCGATCAGCGCGGCCAGCTGACCGGTGCGGGTGAACGGAGTGGCGGCGCGGTCGGCGACGATGGCGCGGGCGATGCGCCGGCCGTGGCGCTCCTCGCCGAAGTGCCACAGCACCTCGGTGATCGTGCGCTCGTCGGCCGTGGCCAGAAAATCCGCCGCGCTCTCGCCCTGGGTGGTGTCCATGCGCATGTCCAGCGGCGCATCGGCCATGAAGCTGAAACCGCGCGCAGCCTCGTCCAGCTGCGGCGACGACACCCCCAGATCGAGCAGCACGCCGTCCAGTCCGGCGGCGGTTTCGTCCCACTCGGCCAGGCTGGAGAAATTCGCGTGGCGGATCGCCACCCGCGGGTCGCCGGAAAACTCGGCGCGCGCCGCGGCGATGGCCTGCGGATCGCGGTCCATCAGCAGCAACCGGCCGCTGGAATCCAGGCGCGACAGCACCGCGCGGGCATGCCCACCGCGTCCGAACGTGCCATCCAGATAGCGCCCGTCTGACCGCACGGACAGGCCCTCCACCGCTTCATCCAGCATCACCGGGATGTGCCGCAGCATCTGCTCCACTCCCGCTCCCGTCCCGCCCACGTGCCGATTGCGCCCTACAGGCGCAATTCCGCCATTGCTTGTGTGATCTCGACTTCGCCGATGGTCTGGCGGATCTTCTTCAGGTGCTCCTGCTCGCTCCACAGCTCGAACTTGTCGCCCATGCCCAGCAGCACCGCGCGCTTCTCGATACCGGTGGTGGCGCGCTGACTGGCCGGCAGCAGGATCCGCGCCGCACCATCGGGCTCGACCACGGCAGCCGCACCGACCAGCTTCATCTGCATGTCGCGATGCGCCTTGACCACCTTGGACAGCGAGTTCACCTGATCGCGCACCGCCTCCCAGACGGCGTGCGGAAACAGCCACAGGCAACCCGACTCGAACGGGTTGTAGGTGAGCACCAGCCGGTTGGCACACTCGCCCGCCACCAGCTCGCGATACGCCGTGGGAATGGCGATGCGGCCTTTGTCATCTACCGTGATGGCGGTTTCGCCTTGAAACAACGTCGCTTACTCCACTAAAACCCACAATTTCACACCGAAACCCACGATAGTCTCGCCCCCTGAGACTGTCAAGGGGAAATTGCTTGTGAATCAAGGAGAAAGGCGAAGTTGTGGCAGTGTTTCCAGCGTTTTCTCACGAACCGTCGCAAGGTGTTTGAAAGCTAGGGATTTTTTGATCGACCCACTTGGCGCCGCAAGGAGCCGACAGGCGGCGTCCGAGCCCAGCCGGGCGCGTTGGCGATGAACCGGCGTTCATGGCGCGGCGGCGTGTCGTCGATGCACCACATCCCCGGCAGGACGCTCGTCATGCCGGGGATACCGCGCGCGAAAGAGGTGGAGTCGGCCTGTAAGCCGGGTTCTGTACGTCTTGCGACGCGACAGTCATTCCTCTCGGCCAGACGTCGCCGTCTGGCTCCAGCAACCTACCCGGGAACAACGCGGGCCGCGTTATCGTTCCCCTATTTGGTCTTGCTCCGAGTGGGGTTTACCGTGCCGTACGACGTTGGCCCCGTACGCGGTGCGCTCTTACCGCACCCTTTCACCCTTACCTGTGCCCTTGCGGGCCATCGGCGGTCTGCTCTCTGTTGCACTGGCCGTCAGCTCACGCTGCCCAGGCGTTACCTGGCACTCTGCCCTGTGGAGCCCGGACTTTCCTCGATGCGCTTGCGCGCGACGCGACTGCCCGGCCGACTCCGCCTGAGATTCTAGTAGGAGCGCACCCGGTGCGCGATGATTTTCTCAACGATCGGCATCAGAGCATCTCGCGCACAGGGTGCGCCTACCCTTCGTAGAGGAGCTTGCGCGGTGCGCCGCTGATCGCCGCGGCCAGCTTGGCGGCCTTCGCCGGGGCCAGCTCGTCGCGCAGGATGGCGAAGACGCGCTGGCCTTCGGCCAGCTTTGCATCGGCCTCCTCGCCGCGGCCGGCCAGCAGGATCACGCATTCGCCGCGCTGCTGGTCGGGGTCGGCGGCAACGCGCGCGGCCAGTTCGGCCAGCGGTTCGCCCAGCACCGTCTCGAACAGCTTGGTCAGTTCACGCGCCAGCACCGCCTCGCGCCCGCCGCCGAAGATGTCGCGCATGTCGACGAGGCTTTCGGCCACCCGATGCGACGACTCGTAGAAGATGATCGTGCGCGCCTCGCCGGCCAGCTCCTGCAGCCGGCTGCGCCGGGCCGCCGGCTTCGGCGGCAGGAAGCCCTCGAACACGAAGCGATCGCTGGGCAGGCCGGCCACCGACAGCGCCGCGATCGCCGCGCAGGCGCCCGGCACCGGGATGCAGCGGATGCCGGCCGCGCGCGCTGCGCGCACCAGCCGGAAGCCCGGGTCGCTGATCAGCGGCGTGCCGGCATCGGAAATCAGCGCCACCGCGTCGCCGGCCTGCAGGCGCCGCACGATGGCGTCCAGCGCGTCGCGCTCGTTGTGCTCGTGCAGCGCGACCAGCGGCGTGTCGATGCCGTGATGCAGCAGCAGCGGGCGGCTGTGGCGGGTGTCCTCGGCCGCGATCACCGCCACCGCGCGCAAGGTGGCGATGGCACGCGCGGAGAGGTCGTCGCGGTGGCCGATCGGGGTGGCTACCACCCACAGGGCGCCGGGTTGGACGGATGACATGGTGAGACTCCTGCGCCCAGAGCGGGGCATGCGATCGGCTATGATCGCGCATTGCCGACCATGACGATCAAGGGACTTCCCATGCGCCTCATGCGCCCCACGCGCACCATCGCGATCGGACTGCTGCTGTTGCTGCTGCTGAGCGCCTGCGTGCCAACCAACGTGCGTTCGCCCGCCGAAATAGCGGCCGCGCGCAGCGCCGCTGCACTGGCGCAACAGGGGCAGCTGGAGCGGGCGGCGCAAGCCTACCTGGCGCTGGCGCTGCAGTCCTCCGGCAACAGCGTCGACCACTACCGCCTGCTGGCGGCCGAGGCGTGGTGGCAGGACGGCCAGATCGAGCGCGCCGCGCCCACGCTGGCGCAGATCAGACGCAAGCACCTGAGCGGCGATGAGCCGTTGCGCCTGGACCTGCTGCGCGCCGACCTCGCGCTGCGCCAGCACGACGCGGCCACCGCCCTGCAGCTCACCACCCAGCCG
>JAJXTX010000072.1 GCA_021783385.1 Pseudomonadota bacterium | reverse complement strand
CTGCGTCGGCGCGCGATCCAGTCCAACTGGAAGGGCATCGCCGATCTCGGCCCGCTGGGCGGCTATGGCACCGTGTACGGCGATGTGCCGGATGTGCCGGGACGCGAGTACCAGGCGTTCGCGCGCCTGCCCGGTGCGCGCGCGCCGCATCGGGTGCTGCTGCAGCTGCCGGACCACTTCGACCTGCACAAGCGCTGCCTGCTGGTGGCGCCGTCGTCCGGCTCGCGCGGCGTCTACGGGGCGATCGCGCTGGCGGGTGCCTGGGGCCTGCCGCGCGGTTGCGCGGTGGCCTACACCGACAAGGGTTCCGGCACCGGCTATTTCGATTACGCCGACGACAGCGGGGTGACGCTGGATGGGCGTCGTGCCCGCCGCGGCGAGGCGGCGCTGGAGTTCACGCCAGCGCCGGCGCCAGCGGGCGCGGGCATCGCGGTGAAGCACATGCACTCCGGCGACAACCCGGAGGCGGACTGGGGTCGCGATGTGATCCAAGCCGCGCAGTTCGGGCTGGCCATGCTCGATCGAGCCTATCCCGCGCAGGCACCGTTCACGCCGCAGAACACGAAGATCATCGCCACCGGCCTGTCCAACGGCGGCGGCGCGGTGCTGCAGGCGGCGGGGCTGGACCGCGAGGGATTTTTCGCCGGCGTGGTGGCGCTGGCGCCGAACGTCAACGTGCCGGAGCACGGCCGCGCGCTGTATGACTACGTCACCGAGGCGGCGATCTGGCTGCCGTGTGCGCTGAGCGACCAGCGTTTCGCCAGCGCGCCATTCGCGCGCGGGTCGAACGGCAAGCCGCCGCCGGCGTGGTCGCTGCGCTGCGCCAGCCTGCGCGCGCAGGGCAAGCTCAATGGCAGCACGCTGGCGGCGCAGTCCGAACAGGCCTGGCAGCATCTGCACAGGCGCGGCTGGACGGATGAGGCGATGTCCACCGCCGCCAGCACCACCGCGTTCGACCTGTGGCGGGTGATCGCGGCGGGCTATGCCTCGGCGTACCTGCGCCGCGGCGCCAGCGAAATGCCGTGCGGCTTCCACTACGCGGCGATCGGCGCGGGTGGCCTGCCGGGCGTCGCGGATATGGCCACCCGGGCAAGCTGGTGGGCGGGCGGCGCGGGCATTCCGCCGGACAACGGCATCGGCCTGTTCGGCGGCACCAGCGTCTCCACCGATCCCACGCTCAGCGGCAGTGAATGCCTGCGCGCGCTATGGGCCGGCGACGATCACGTGTCCCAGGCGTTGCACGCCTCGGTGGCTGCCACCGAGGTGCGGCTGCCGCCGCGCGAGCTGCCGCTGTGGATAGTGCACGGCGCCAGTGACGGCCTGTTGCCGACCGCGTTCACTTCCGATCCCTATGTGGCGTGGCTGCGCGAGGAGGGCCGGCAGCCGCTCTACTGGAAGGTGCCGTACGCGCAGCACTTCGATGCGTTTCTGGCGCTGCCCGGCTTCGGCGAAAAGCACGTGCCGCTGCTGCCGTACGGCTATGCCGCGCTGGACCGGCTGTGGGCGCACCTGTATGAAGGCGCCGCGTGGCCGAGCGATCCACATACGCCTTCGGCGCAGCCGCGCGGTGCGGGACCGCTGGAGCGGGGTGCGCTGGGGTTGCCACCGTAGAATTCCGATCACCGTTCGCCTTGAGCGCAGGCCCGCAGGAAGGGCTGCCCTGCGACTCCGCTGCGCTACGCTCAGGGCGAACGGGTTGGAGTCGTCTCACTTCAGCAGGAATGTCAACTTCTTGCGGCTGCCGCTGCGTCCCCGACAGCGCTGGGTTATCCTTGACGGCCCTCGTGCCCGCGCGCAGCGCGCGGTGCAGCTTACGAACCCAAGGATTCCGCATGACCATCCACGCCACCTTCGCCACCAACCGCGGCACGATCCGCCTGCGCCTGCATGAAGACCGCGCGCCCGTCACGGTCGCCAACTTCGTCAACCTGGCGCGGCGCGGCTATTACGATGGACTCTCGTTTCATCGCGTGATTGCCGATTTCATGGTGCAGGGCGGCTGCCCCGAGGGCAGCGGTCGCGGCGGTCCGGGCTACAAGTTCGAGGACGAGTTCAATCCGTCGCTGCGCCACGACAAGCCCGGCGTGCTGTCGATGGCCAACGCCGGTCCGCGCACCAACGGCAGCCAGTTCTTCATCACCCATGGCGCCACGCCGTGGCTGGACGGCAAGCACAGCGTATTCGGCGAAGTGGTCGATGCGGCCGACCTGGCCGTGGTCAATGCGATCCAGCAGGGCGACACGATCGAGAAGCTCAGCGTGGACGGTGATGTCGATGCGCTGCTGGCGGCGCAGTCCGACCGGGTGAAGGAGTGGAACGCGGTGCTCGATCAGCGCGGTTGAGCCCGGGGTAGCCGATACACAGGAAAACCGCCGGTTGCCCGCCGGCGGTTTTTTTTGCGCCCTCGTCATGCTCCTGGCCGGAGGACGCAGGCGGCCGGCGCGGTTCCCGCAGGCATCGTGATAAAATCGCAGCCTTTGCTTCCTCCCCTCGCGTGAGTAACCCATGCTTCAGCTCGCCCAGCGTGTCGGCCGCGCCAAACCCAGCGCGATCATGGTGATTGCCGAAAAGGCCAAACAGCTCAAGGCTGCCGGCCGCGACATCATCAGCTTCTCGATCGGCGTGCCGAACTTCCTGCCTGGCGAGCACGTGTACGCCGCGGCGCGCGAGGCGCTGTCGCACGACAGCGGCCAGTACGGCAGCAACCGCGGCGCTGATGCGCTGCTGGACGCATTTCTCCGGCATATCGAGGCGCTGGGCTTCAGCGGCTACGGCCGCCTGAATCTCTCGATCGGCATCGGTGCCAAGCAGGTGCTGTACAACCTGGCCGAGGCGCTGCTCGACGAGGGCGACGAGATCTGCTTCGCCGCGCCGTACTGGACCACCTACCGCGACATCGCCGACATCGTGGGCGCGAAGGTCAACGTGCTGCACTGTGGCGCGCAGCAGAACTACAAACTGACCCCGGCCCAGCTCGACGCCGCGCTGGCGCGCAAGCCGAAGGTGTTCCTGTTCAACAACCCGTCCAACCCCACCGGCATGGTCTACACCGGCGCGGAAATCGCCGCCTTGGCCGAGGTGCTGGTGCGACATCCGGACACCTGGGTAATCACTGACGACATCTACCACTCGATGGTGTTCGATGGCATCGGCTATCACAACTTCGTGCACGCCCGGCCCGAGCTGCGCGAGCGGCTGATCTTCGTCGATTCGGTCTCCAAGACCTACGGCATGCCGGGCTGGCGCGTAGGCCTGATCGCCGGACCGGAGTCCGTGGCCAAGGCCGTCACCACGCTCAATTCCAACCACATCACCAGCCTGCCCGAAGTGATCACGGCGGCGGCGATGGCCGCCTTCAGTGGCCCGCAGGACATACCGCAGGCCAAATGCGCGGAGTTTGCCGGCAAGCGCGACATCGTGATGGCAGCGCTGATGGCGATCCCCGGCGTCGTCTGCCCGCGGCCGCAGGGGGCGTTCTATGCGTTTCCGGATATCTCGGTGGCGTTCGGCAAGCGCCATGGCGACACGCGCATCGACAACGACGTGGATTTCTGCGCCGCGCTGCTGGAAGCCAAGGGCGTCGCCTGCGTGCCCGGCTCGGCGTTCGGCGAGCCGCGCGCGCTGCGCATTTCCTACACCTGCCCAACCGCGCAGCTGGCGCCGGGGCTTGAACGCATCCAGCAGTTCTTCGCCGAACTGAGCTGACACATCCCTGCAGGAGCGCACCCCACGCGCGAGGCACAAGCATCTCGCACAGGATGCGCTCCTGCATGAACGCGACACATTGCACATCTCATCCAAGGAGCCAACCCCATGAAAGCCCCCGTTCGAGTTGCCGTTACCGGCGCCGCCGGCCAGATCGGCTACGCGCTGCTGTTCCGCATTGCCGCTGGCGACATGCTGGGTCCGGACCAGCCGGTGATCCTGCATCTGCTGGAAATCACCCCGGCGCTGCCGGCGCTGCAGGGCGTGGTGATGGAGCTGAACGACTGCGCGTTCCCGACCCTGGCCGGCGTGGTCGCCACCGATGACGTGAACGTGGCGTTCAAGGATGTCGACTACGCGCTGCTGGTGGGCGCCCGTCCGCGCGGCCCCGGCATGGAACGCAAGGATCTGCTGGAAGCCAACGGCGCCATCTTCGGCCCGCAGGGCAGGGCGCTGAACGCGCACGCCAGCCGCAACGTGCGCGTGCTGGTGGTCGGCAACCCGGCCAACACGAATGCGCTGATCGCCCAGCAGAATGCGCCGGACCTCGACCCGAAGTGCTTCACCGCGATGGTGCGGCTGGACCACAACCGCGCGCTGAGCCAGCTGGCCGAGAAGACCGCCACGCACACCACCGACATCCGCCGCATGACGATCTGGGGCAACCACAGCTCGACCCAGTACCCGGACCTGCACCATGCCACCGTCAGCGGCAAGGCGGCGATGTCGCTGGTCGACCAGGCCTGGTACGAGAGCGATTTCATCCCCACCGTGCAGCAGCGCGGCGCGGCGATCATCAAGGCGCGCGGCGCCTCGTCGGCGGCCTCGGCAGCCTCTGCCGCGATCGACCACATGCGCACCTGGGCGCTGGGCACCGCCGAGGGCGACTGGGTCTCGATGGGCATTCCGTCCGACGGTTCCTACGGCATCGCGCCGGGCGTGATCTACGGCTACCCGGTGACCGTGCAGGGTGGCAAGTACACGATCGTGCAGGGCCTGGCGATCAACGATTTCTCGCGCGCCCGCATGGACGCCACCGAGAAGGAGCTGCGTGAGGAGCGCGCCGGCGTCGAGCACCTTTTCGGCAAGTAGCGTCGACGCGGGATCGCACTTCCCGACGGGCCGGCTCTTGCCGGCCCGTTGTCATTGCGGCATGCGCCGAAAGTCGAGTGCATAGGGCCGCGCGACTGGACTAGGCTGGGCGCTTCCACAGCGACGGGGCGGGGCCATGCGCTACGACGAGTTCTACCGGCAGTCGATCGAGCAGCCGGAGCGGTTCTGGGGCGAGCAGGCGCGGCTGATCCACTGGGACACGCCGCCGCAGCAGATCCTCGACCAGTCCAACCCACCGTTCCGCCGCTGGTTCGTCGGCGGCACCACCAACCTCTGCTACAACGCGGTCGACCGGCATCTGGCCGAGCGCGGCGAGCAGCTGGCGCTGGTGGCGATCTCCAGCGAGACGAACACCACGCAGGAAGTGAGCTACCACGAGCTGTACCGCGAGGTGAACCGCTTTGCCGCGGTGCTGCAGTCGCTCGGGGTGGGCCAGGGCGACCGCGTGGTGATCTACATGCCGAACATGGCCGAGGCGGTATACGCGATGCTGGCCTGCGCGCGCATCGGCGCGATCCATTCGGTGGTGTTCGGCGGCTTCGCTGCGCACAATCTGGCGCTGCGCATCGACGATGCCGAGCCGAAGCTGCTGATCTGCGCCGATGCCGGCATGCGCGGCGGCAAGGTGATCGCGTACAAGCCGCTGGTGGATGCGGCGCTGGCCGAATCCAGCTGTCCGCCGCCGCACGTGCTGATCGTCGATCGCCAGCTCGATCCGCAGCTGACGCGGGTCCCCGGCCGCGACCTCGACTACGCCCGGCTGCGGGCGCAGCACATGGATGCCGAAGTGCCGGTGACCTGGCTGGAGTCGAACGAGCCCAGCTATCTTCTGTATACCTCCGGCACCACCGGCAAGCCCAAGGGCATCCAGCGCGATGTCGGCGGCTACGCGGTGGCGATGGCGCTGTCGATCCGCGCCATCTTCGACATCGCGCCAGGGCAGGTGATGTTCTCCACTTCCGATGTGGGCTGGGCGGTCGGTCATTCCTACAATGTCTACGGTCCGCTGATCGGCGGCGCGACCGCGCTGTTGTATGAGGGCCTGCCCACGCACCCCGATCCGGGCATCTGGTGGCAGCTGTGCGAGAAATATCGCGTGCGCACGATGTTCTCCTCGCCCACCGCCATCCGCGTGCTGAAGAAGCAGGACGCTTCGTGGCTGAAGAAGTACGACCTGTCGCAGCTGAAGTGGCTGTTCCTCGCCGGCGAGCCGCTGGACGAGCCCACCGCGCACTGGATCACCGACGGCCTCGGCGTGCCGGTGATCGACAACTACTGGCAGACCGAAACCGGCTGGCCGGCGATCACCCTGATGCCGGGGCTGGAGCTCAAGCCGGTGAAGTGGGGCTCGCCCGGCCTGCCGGCGCCGGGCTACCGGATGAAGGTGATCAACGAGGTCACCGGCGCGGAAGCCGCCACCGGCGAGAAGGGCGTGCTGGTGTTCGTGCCGCCGCTGCCGCCGGGCTGCCTCAGCACGGTGTGGCGTGATGACGCGCGCTATGTCCACAGCTACTTCAGCCATTTCAGCGAGCTGTTGTACAGCTCGCTGGACTGGGCGATCCGCGATGCCGACGGCTATACCAACATCCTCGGCCGCACCGACGACGTGATCAACGTGGCCGGCCACCGGCTAGGCACGCGCGAGATCGAGGAGTCGGTGGCGTCGCATCCGGCGGTGGCCGAGGCCGCCGTGGTGGGCGTGCACGATGAGCTGAAAGGCCAGGTGCCGGTGGTCTTCGCCACGCTCAAGCAGGGCATCACCGAAAGCAACGCCAGCGTGGCGCGCGGCATGCAGCAGTGCGTGGTCGACCAGCTCGGCGGGGTGGCGCGACCGGCGCGCGTGTATGTGGTGAACGCGCTGCCGAAGACGCGCTCAGGCAAGCTGCTGCGCCGCTCGCTGCAGGCGCTGGTGCAGCAGACCGATCCGGGCGACCTGTCCACGCTGGATGATCCGGCGGCGCTCGAGGACATCCGCCGCGCGCTGTCACGCGGCCCGGAGCAGGGCGCCTGAAGAAGCCCACAGCGGTCGCGAGCGCAGCGGCCCCGACCCCGCTGCGCTAAAATGCGGGTTTACGCGGAGCTTCCCATGACGAAGAGTGCATCCCCCGGCGTGCGTTTCCGCGCCGCGCTGGCCGAAGAGCAGCCGTTGCAGGTGATCGGCGCGATCAACGCCAACCACGCCTTGCTGGCGAAGCATGCGGGCTATCGGGCCATTTATCTCTCCGGTGGCGGTGTGGCAGCCGGTTCGCTGGGGCTGCCGGATCTCGGCATCAATACGCTGGACGATGTGCTCACCGACGTGCGTCGCATCACCGACGTGTGCGAGTTGCCGCTGCTGGTGGACATCGACACCGGTTTCGGCCCCAGCGCATTCAACATCGCGCGCACGGTGAAAAGCCTGATCAAGTTCGGTGCCGCGGCCTGCCATATCGAGGATCAGGTCGGAGCCAAGCGCTGCGGCCATCGCCCCGGCAAGGAGATCGTTTCCGCCGATGAGATGGCTGACCGCGTCAAGGCGGCCGCCGATGCCAGGACCGACGCGGATTTCTTCCTGATCGCGCGCACCGACGCGATCGCGGTGGATGGCGTGGACGCGGCGATTGCGCGTGCCGTGAAGTGCGTCGAGGCCGGCGCTGACGGCATCTTCGCCGAAGCCGCATACGACCTGCCGACCTACCGTCGCTTCGTCGATGCGGTGAAGGTGCCGGTGCTGGCCAATATCACCGAGTTCGGCCAGACCCCGTTGTTCAGCGTGCAGGAGCTGGCCAGCGCGGGGGTCGGCATCGTGCTGTATCCGCTGTCTGCCTTTCGCGCGATGAACAAGGCCGCCGAGAACGTCTACCAGGCGATCCGTCGCGATGGCCATCAGCGTAATGTGATCGACACCATGCAGACGCGCGAGGAGCTGTACCAGCGCATCGGCTATCACGAATTCGAAAGCCGACTCGACGCTCTGTTTACCGCCAAGCAGGTGTGATCACGGCAGGGCCACTTTTCACGTGTGCGGTGCCAGCGGTATCGCCATGCATCTGCAAGTCTCAGGAGTGTTCTTGATGAGCGAAACCACGCAAACCCTGCCCAAGGCCAAGAAGTCCGTCGCGCTGTCCGGCGTCGCCGCCGGCAACACCGCGCTGTGCACGGTCGGCCGCAGTGGCAACGACCTGCATTACCGCGGCTACGACATCCACGAGCTGGCAACCAAGGGCTGTTTCGAGGAGGTGGCGTATCTGCTGGTGCATGGCGTACTGCCGAACTGGACTGAGCTCAACAACTACCGTGCGCGCCTGAAGCGTCTGCGGGGCTTGCCGGCGCCGGTCAAGGCTGCGCTGGAACTGCTGCCTGCGGCCACCCACCCGATGGACGTGATGCGCACCGGCTGCTCGATGCTTGGCACCGTGCTGCCGGAGAAGGACGACCACAACGTCACCGGCGCGCGCGAGATCGCCGATCGCCTGATGGCCAGCTTCGGCTCGATGCTGCTGTACTGGTACCACTTCAGCCACAATGGCAAGCGCATCGAGACGCAGACCGACGACGATTCGATCGCCGCGCACTTCCTGCATCTGCTGCACGGAAGGAAGCCGAGCGAGCTGCACGCGCAGGCACTGGACAAGTCGCTGGTGCTGTACGCCGAGCACGAGTTCAATGCCTCGACATTCGCCGCCCGCGTAATCGCCGGCACCGGCTCGGACATGTATTCGGCGCTCACCGGCGCGATCGGCGCGCTGCGCGGCCCCAAGCACGGCGGTGCCAACGAGGTGGCGATGGAAATCATCGCGCGCTACCGCAGCGCCGGCCAGGCGGAAGCGGATATCCGCGCCCGCGTCGAGCGCAAGGAGATCATCATCGGCTTCGGCCATCCGGTGTATACGGTGTCCGACCCGCGCAACGAGATCATCAAGGAGATCTCGCGCAAGCTGTGCAGCGAGGGCGGCAACCCGACCCTGTTCGAGGTTTCCGAGCGGATCGAGAAGGTGATGGCCGAGGTCAAGAAGATGTTCCCCAACCTCGACTGGTTCTCCGCCAGCGCGTATCACATGATGGGCGTGCCCACCGCGATGTTCACGCCGCTGTTCGTGATCGCGCGCACCGCCGGCTGGAGCGCACACGTGATCGAGCAGCGCGAGGACGGCAAGATCATCCGTCCCAGCGCCAACTACACCGGCCCGGACGACCAGGCCTACGTGCCGATCGACAAGCGCTGAATCTTGCCGTGGTACCGGCACGCAGAGGCCCTGCGCGCCGGCACCAACGGTGAGCTACAGTCCCTCGGCCTGCATCGCCGCCTGCACGCCGGCATCCGCATGCATGCGCTCATGGAAGCGCGCCAGCTGTTCCAGTCCCTGCAGGTTCACCTGTTTGGCCTTGGCCCAACGCGTCACCACGTACAGGTAGGGATCGGCCAGCGAACGCGTGCCGGTAAGCCAGTCGCGATCGGCCAGCTGCCGGTCGAGCAGGGTGAAATGCTGGCGCAGCTTGGTGCGGGCGGTGTCCTGCAGTTCGGCATGCTGCCTTTCATCCGTGATGAAGCGCTGCGGAGCAAACAGCGGCTTGAACGTCTGGTGCACCTCCGAGTTGAGGTAGCCCAGCCAGCGGTTCACCTCGGCGCGCCCGCGCACACTGCCGTCGCCGCCCAGTCCCGCCGCCGGAAAGCGGTCGGCCAGATAATTGAGAATGGCCACGTTCTCGGTGAGCTGCCAGCCATCGTCCTCGACCAGCACGGGTACCTGGCCCACCGGATGCCGTTTCAGATGGGCCTCGGAGCGCAGCTCGGCGCGCTCGACCTGATGTGCCTCATAAGGCTGGCCGATCCATTCCAGCACGATGTGATCGGCCAGCGAGCAGGCGCCGGGCAGGTAGTAGAGCTTCATCGATAGGCCTCGTGGAGTTGTCGGAAACCGGCTCAGTGTGGGTCGGCGCCCGGCCCAACTCAAGCGCGTCGCCGACGCCACCAGCCCCCAGCGCAGATGGCGACCACCAGCAGCAACTCCAGCGGATGCGCCATCCACGGACGCATGCCGAACAGGCTGGCTGCCAGCGGATCGTGCGCGATCATGCGTGCGGCGGTGAAGGCGATCGCACCGGCACCGATGTAGATGATGATCGGGAAGCGCCCGATCCAGCGCAGGATCAGGGTCGAGCCCCATACCACCAGCGGCACGCTGATCAGCAGGCCCAGCACCACCAGACCGAGATGCCCCTTCGAGGCGCCGGCGATCGCCAGCACGTTGTCCATGCCCATCAGGGCATCGGCCACGATGATCGTGCGCAGCGCGTTCCACAGGCTGTCCGGAGCGCTGACCCGAAGCGTGCTGCTGTCATCGGACTGTTGCAGCAGCTTCCACGCGATCGGCAGCAGCAGCAGGCCACCGGCCAGCATCAGCCCTGGCAGCTTGAGCAGAAACACGACTACCGATGTCAGCAGTACGCGCACGGCGATCGCACCGAAGCTGCCCCAGAATACGGCCTTGCGCTGCAGCGGCGGCGGCAGGTTGCGCGCCGCCATCGCGATCACGATGGCATTGTCGCCCGCCAGCACCAGATCCAGCAGGATGATGGCCAGCAGGCCGGAGAAAAAATCAGAGCTGATCAGTGGCATGCGGTGTCCCATGCGCGTCGGGCCAATGCAGTGAACACGGACGCGCGCGGCCCGCGTTCACCACAAAAGTCTCGTCCGCAGCGTAACCCTGCCGCGATGACCGGAGCGATGCGCCGCTCGTGTTGACGATCACCGCACTGATGCCGGAAATCTGGCGTCAGGAACTACTCCCTTCTGGGATGTGCGGGTGAATTGTCACGGCCAGCACTCGCAGGGTCAAGCGAGCGGGGCAGCGACGAGGCAGCGCGGTCGGCTAAAATGCCCGTTTTCCCTGTGGCGAGATTTGACCATGAGTGCGCACGACATCCGCTCCGCAGTACGTCCCGATCCCGATCAGTCGATGCTGGATATTGCCGACTACGTGGTCGATTACCGGATCGATTCGAAGGAGGCCTACGACACCGCGCGCTACATGCTGCTCGACTCGCTCGGCACGGCGATGCTGGCGATGAAATTTCCTGAATGCGTCAAGCACCTGGGACCGCTGGTGCCGGGCGCCACGCTGCCAGGCGGCGCCCGCGTGCCGGGCACCAG
>JAJXTX010000071.1 GCA_021783385.1 Pseudomonadota bacterium | reverse complement strand
GCGATCACGTGCACGTGCAGCTGGCGCACGATATTGCCCAGCGCGCCGAGATTGAGCTTGTCGCACGGGGCCACTGCACGCAGCGCGGTACCGGCCTGAGTCACCTCTTGCCACAGCCGGGTCTGCTCGGCGGCGGTGAGGTCGCTGACCTCGACCAGGCCGGCCTGCCGCGGCACCAGGATCAGCCACGGGTAGCGCGCATCGTGCATCAGCCGCACCTCGCACAGCGGCAGCGTGGCGACTGCGCAGCTGTCGGCGGCCAGCCGCGGATCAAGGCGGAAATCGCCCCCGCTCATGCGCCGGCCAGATGCTGCGCGAAGAACTCCAGCGTGCGCTGCTGCGCCAGCTCCGCGCTGGCCTTGTGGTACTGCGCGCCGACGTCGCGGTTGAAGCCGTGGTCGGCCGGGTAGGTGAAGACGGGCATCTGCGGCAGCAGTTCGCGATGCCTGGCCACCATCTCCGGCGGGATATGCTTGTCCAGCTCGCCGAAGTGGAACATCAGCGGCGCCCGCGGCGGCTCGTGCAGGAACGGCAGGTTGCGCGCACCGTAATAGCTCACCGACGGCAGGCCCAGCCGCAGCGCCGCCAGCAGCGCCACGGTGCCACCCCAGCAGTAGCCGACGGTGCCGATCTTCCCCGCTGACGCGATCGCCTGCGCCGCGCTGGCGACGTCTTCCAGCGCGCGCTCCAGCCCCAGTTCGCCGGCCAGCGCGCGGCCGCGCGCGAAGCCGGCCTCGTCGTAGTCCAGCTCCACCCCGGTTTCCAGGTGATCGAAGAAGCACGGTGCGATCGCGGTGTAGCCGCACTCGGCGAAGCGGTCGGCCACGCGGCGCATGTGCGCGTTGACGCCGAAGATCTCCTGGATCACCACCAGGCCGCCCTTGGGTGCACCGGCCGGCTCGGCCAGGTACGCACCGATGCACTGGGTGCGCGTGGTGGGAATGGCGATGTGCTGGCCCATGCGTGGATTCCGCCGCTGCAAAGACGACAGTCTACTGATCTGCCGCGGCGGCATGGATCTCCCGCCGCGGCACCGGGTCAGCTCGATTCAGCCCAGCTGGCTGGCGAAAAAGCCCAGCGTGCGCTGCCACGCCAGCCGCGCGCTGTCGGCGTCGAAGCTGCCGCGCTGGTCGCAGTTGAAGCCGTGGCCGGCGGGATAGACGTACAGCGGTGCATCCGGGTTGGCTGCCTGCACCTTGGCGCGATCCTCGGCGCTGATGTGGTCGTCCAGCTCGCCGTAATGGAACATCAGCGGCGCGCGGGCCTGCTCGTTCACGAAGCGGGTGTTGCCGCCGCCGTAGTAGCTGACGCCGGGCAGGCCGAGCCGGATCGCCGCCGCATATGCCAGCGTGCCGCCCCAGCAGAAACCCACCGTGGCGATCCTGCCGGCGGCGGCGATGCGCCTGGCGGCGGCGGCGATGTCCTGCAGCGGGCGGTCGAAGCCGACCTGGTTCATCAGCGCGAGGCCGCGCGTCATGCCTTGCTGGTCGTAGCCCAGCTCGACGCCCGGCTCGACCGAGTCGAACACCGCCGGTGCGATGGCGGTATAGCCGGCCGCGGCCACGCGATCGGCCACGTCGCGGATATGGCTGTTGACGCCGAAGATTTCCTGGATCACCACCACGCCGCCCTTCGCGGGACCGGCTGGTTCGGCGAGGTAGGCGTCGATGGTGGTGCTGCTCTCGAGCTTGATCAGGTGGCCCATGGATGAAGTCCTGTGGTGGGGATGAGCGCGGTGAGGCGAGCCTGGTTCGCGTCAGGGGCGTGCAGGGTAACCGGGCACCGCCGCGCGGGGTACTGGCGAATGGTCGCGGCCGGCTGCGACACCCGGTCGCGGTACAATCGCCGGCTTGTCCACTTGCCGTGCCGTCATGTCCACTCCCGCCGCCTCGCAGAAAATCGGTTTCGTCAGCCTGGGCTGCCCCAAGGCACTGGTCGATTCCGAGCGCATCCTGACCCAGTTGAAGGTGGAGGGTTATCAGGTCGTGCCCAGCTACGGCGAGGCTGATGCGGTGGTGGTGAACACCTGCGGCTTCATCGACGCGGCGGTGCAGGAGTCGCTGGATGCGATCGGCACTGCCCTGCATGAAAACGGCAAGGTGATCGTCACCGGCTGCCTCGGCAAGCGCGAGGCGCTGATCCGCGAGGCCTACCCCGAGGTGCTGTCGATCAGCGGGCCGCAGGACTATGCCAGCGTGATGAATGCGGTGCATCAGGCGCTGCCGCCGTCGCGCAACAAGTTTCTCGACCTGGTGCCGGACGTGGGCGTGAAGCTGACCCCGAAGCACTACGCCTACCTGAAGATTTCCGAAGGCTGCAACCATCGCTGCAGCTTCTGCATCATCCCCTCGATGCGCGGTGACCTGGTCTCGCGGCCGGTGGACGAGGTGCTGCTGGAAGCCGAACGGCTGGTCAAGGGCGGCGTGAAGGAGCTGCTGGTGATCTCGCAGGACACCAGCGCCTACGGTGTCGATGTGAAGTATGCGCCGCGCGAATGGCGCGGCCGGACGTACCGCACGCGCATGACCGAGCTGTGCGAAGGCCTGTCCGAGCTGGGCGCGTGGACGCGGCTGCATTATGTCTACCCGTATCCGCACGTCGACGAGCTGATGCCGCTGATGGCATCGGGGAAAATCCTGCCGTACCTGGACATCCCGTTCCAGCACGCCAGCCCGCGCATCCTCAAGTTGATGAAGCGTCCGGGCAATATCGACAGGACGCTGGAGCGCATCCAGAACTGGCGCAAGGCGGTGCCCGACATCACGCTGCGCAGCACCTTCATTGTCGGCTTTCCCGGCGAGACCGACGCCGAGTTCGAGCAGCTGCTGGAGTTCCTGCGCGAGGCCGAGCTCGACCGCGTGGGCGCGTTCGCGTATTCGCCGGTGGATGGCGCGAGGGCCAACGCGCTGCCCGATCCGGTCTCCGAGGAATTGAAGGAAGACCGCCTCGAACAGTTCATGGCGGTGCAGGCGGAAATCTCCGCCGCCAAGCTGCAGCGCAAGCTCGGTCGCCGCATCACCGTGCTGGTTGACGAGGCCGGCGCCGAGGGCGCAGTGGCGCGTTCGGCCGCCGATGCGCCGGAAATCGACGGCAGCGTGATCATTGCAGACGGCCAGAAGCTCCGGCCCGGTCAGTTCGTCGAGGTGCTGGTGGAAAGTGCCAGCGAGCACGACCTGCACGCGCGCCTCGCCGGCTGAGCCATGCGCTACCACGCGCCCGCGCGCGATGCGGTCGACCCGGCGGTGTTCGCGCGGCCGCCGCTGGCGGCCTGGCGTGACTGCGCCGTGCTGCTCGAAGGCGCCGAATGGCCGTCCATCCGGCAGCTCAACGATCTGCTGCCCGCGACGTCTTCCCATCGCTTCGTGGCACAGACGCCAGCCCTGCTCGCCGACGGCCTGCACTACGAGCAGCGCATCGCCGGACGCGGCGAGATCGCCACCCGCGAGGGCAACTGGCATGACCTGCTGAACGCGCTGGTCTGGCTGCGCCATCCGGCGATCAAGCAGGCGCTGAACCGACGGCAGATGGCCGAGATCGGACGCATGGGTCCCAAGCTGCGCTCGCGCGCGCAGTACGCGATGACGCATTTCGACGAGGCCGGTGTGCTGGTGCTGCTGCGCGATCCGGCGCTGCTGGCGCTGTGGGATGCGCACGACTGGCACGGCCTGTTCTGGCGCCAGCGGCAGGCGTGGCGCGACGGTGCGATCGAGCTCGACGTGTTCGGCCACGCGCTGCTGGAGCACGCGCTGAGCCCGGACAAGCTGCTGGTCGGCAAGGCGCTGGTCTTTCTGGCGCGTGGCGATGCCGACATCAGGCAGCTGCGCGCCGCCTGCGCGCAGGCGATTGGCACCGGCCGCGTGCTTGATGATCCGCTGCAGCTGCGGCCGCTGCCGCTGTCGGGCATTCCGGGCTGGCGCGCCGAGAGCGACGCCGAGGCATTCCACCACGGTGCCCCCTGCTACCAGCCGCGGCGCGCGGATCGCCGTTACCCGGCAGCACAGCAGCTCGACTGAGTCAGGCTGGCGGAAGCCTGCGGCCGCGCGGCGCCTGCATCGAGCAGCACAGGCTGCGTATGGCGGTCGACGCATTTTCCTTCGATGTTGGCCGGTATGATGCAGATCGCGCATGCAGCCTTTTGCTGCTCGTTGCGCTGCTCGTGCGACGAGTAGACTTATACCTTGAGCTCGCGACCGGGAACCTGGCCGAGTCACTCACCGATAGGACAAGGTGACCATGGACGCCGAACGAATCGTGCTGATCGTCGACGATGATCATGCCGTGCTGGAAACGATGCAGATGCTGCTCGAGGGAAAGGGCGGTTTTCGCGTGTACTGCGCGGTGGGTTCGCACGGTGCCACCCGCTGCCTGTCGGCGCACCGGCGAGTCGACATGGTGATCGCCGATGTGATCCTGGCCGGTGAAGTCGGTGGCGTCGAGATCTGCCGGATGGCGCGGCGGCTGCATCCGCAGGTCGGCCTGGTGGTCATTTCCGCAGACCCGCGGGCCGAGCAGGAGACGCTGCCCGAGCACAGCGTCTACCTGCGCAAGCCGTTCGGCGGCGATGATCTGCTGCAGGCCATCGAGCAGGCACAGTCGCTGATGGCCTGAGCGCCGCGCTCAGTGGCCCCAGGTGGCGAACATCACGATCGCGGCGGCGCCCATCGCAGCGGTGGCCAGCCAGCCGAAGACCTTCAGTGGCCAGCCGATGGTGAACTTGCCCATCACCTGCTTGTGCGAGCTCATCAGCATCATCACGATCATCAGCGGCACCGCGGCGACGCCGTTGATCACCGCGCTCCAGTACAGCGCCTTGACCGGATCGAGCGGGGTCAGGTTGAGCGCCATGCCGGCGAGGCTGGCCACGATCAGCACGCCATAGAAGAACTTCGCCTGATGTGGCGTGCGCTCCAGCCCGCTGCGCTGGCCGAACGCACCGGATACCGCATACGCCGTGGCACCGGCCAGCACCGGTACCGCCAGCAGGCCGGTGCCGACGATGCCGGCGGCGAACAGCGCAAACGCCAGCTTGCCGGCCAGTGGTCGCAGTGCCTCGGCCGCCTGCGCGGAGGACTGGATGTCGGTCTTGCCGTGCGCGTGCAGCACGACTGCCGCGGTGAGGATGATGAAAAACGCGATCAGGTTGGAATAGATCATGCCCACCGTGGTGTCGATGCCGATGCGGCGCAGCGCGTTCGGTGCCTGCTTCGGTGCCCGCCGCAGCGACTTGCGCCGCCGGGTCGTGCCGATCTCCTCCACTTCCTGCGAGGCCTGCCAGCAAAAGAGGTAGGGGCTGATGGTGGTGCCGAGCAGGGCGACCAGGCCAACCGCGTAGGCAGCGCTCCAGGTGATCGGCGGCACCACCACGCTTTTCAGCACGCTCGGCCATGGCACGTGGATCACCAGCACGGTCGCCACGTAGGCAAACAGACTCAGCGTGAGCAGTTTCAGGATCGGTGAGTAGCGCGAGAACGGAATGAAGATCTGCAGCACCAGCGACAGCACCGCGAAGCCCGCGGCATACGCCAGCGCCGGGCCGCCGATCAGCAGCTTCAGCGCCGCGCCCATGGCGCCGATGTCGGCCGCCAGGTTGATCACGTTGGCCACGAAGATCAACGTTGCCAATGCGTATACCAGCGGGTGCGGGTAGTGCTTGCGCATGCCGTCGAGCAGGCCGTGGCCGGTGACCCGCCCGATGCCGGCGCTGATCGCCTGGATCGCGATCATCAGCGGCATCGTCAGCACAATGGCCCACAGCATGCCGTAACCGAAGGCTGCACCCACCTGCGAGTAGGTGGCGATGCCGCTGGGGTCGTCGTCTGCTGCGCCGCTGATCAGGCCGGCATTCAACTTGCCCCAGAAGCGGGTGTCCGACTCGCTGTCCTGCTGGTCGATCTGCGTGTCCATCGGGCGGCTCCCCATGTGTAATCCGGCGAAAAAAGCACCCGATGCCGCGGTGCGCGTCGGGCAACATGCCGCGGCGGGCGCCAGCTTGCGGGCACTGCTGCGTCGGCTGTGTGAAGGGTGGCGTCGAACCGTGCGGTCCGCCGTTGGCTCAGCGCGCGTCTGCCAATACGTGGATCGCCACGTCGCCGATGACCACCTGCTGACCCGCGCGGATCTTGCAGGTCTTGCGCAGCTCCATGCTGCCGTCCACCGCTACCGCGCCGCTGGCCACGATCGCCTTGCCGGCGCCACCGCTGTCGCACAGGCCGGTCAGCTTGAGCAGCATGTTCAGTTCGACGTAGTCGCCCTGCAGTTCGAATTCGATGTTTTGCATGGTGGTCCGGCCTTCAGAGAAAGATTCAGGATGGCACGCTTCAGGCGCGGCCGCGGGCGATCGGCCGCTGAGCTCGTCCGGCAGTGCCAGAAACGCGAACCAGGGTTGGTCCTGCTCGCCGGCAAAGGTGGCGGCGTCATCGAGGATGCCCAGCAGGATCTCGAAATCCGCGGGGGCCGCATGGCGCAAGCCGTCGGCGTGCTCGAACAGCAGCACGTAGCCCCACGCCGGCAGCCAGCCGAGGTCGCGCAGGCAGTCGGCCAGCGCATCCCAGTTGTGGCCGAAGCTGGCGGGCAGGGCGAGCGCCAGTGCCAGCCGCTGCAGCAGCGCGTGGCGGTCGCGGCAGCCGTGCAGGTCGATCCGGCATACCTGCAGCTCGTCGCACGCGGCGGTGCGCGCCAGTCGTTCAAGGTCGCTGCCGCCGCCGACGAAGTAGACGCCGTTCTGGGCCGGCCGGGTCAGCTCCGGATCGAAGGCGCGCGTATTCACTGGCGCCCCCCGAAGTGACGGAAGCTGCGGTAGTGATCGTCGGTGTAGTCATAGACCGCCGGCGGCGTGCCACCGGTGATGATGCGGCGCGCTCCGCGGCTGGTGGCGCCGGGCGTCGGCACCGTGTACTCGCGGTAGTAGCCGCGCGGCTGCGGCGGCAGCCGGTGCTCGTGGTTGCCGATCACCACGCCGTCCTGCCGGTACGCGAACGGACCGCTGCGGGCGATCGCCGCCAGCGTGGCTGCCGCCTCCGGTGGCAGCAACGACGGCCGGCCGGGCGCGATGTTGGCGGTGGCGGCGCCGGCAGGACCGCCGAGCGGGGTCGCGGCATGCCGTTGCCACAGCCCCCCTGCCAGCAGCAGCGCGACGAGCAGCAGCACAGAGGGAAGACGACGCATGCGGATTCGCTGGCAGGGAGTGGCGGAAGCGAGCTTGATGCGACGGTTGCTGCCGATCAACCGGCAGGTGACAGCGCCGCGCGATTGCCGGATGCTGGCGCACCCCAACTCCGCAGCGCAGGCTTTCGCCATGATCGGTTACGTCACCCTCGGCAGCAACGACCTGGCGGCTGCCGCCAGATTCTACGATGCGTTGCTGGGCGAGCTGGGCGCGACCCGGCTGATGGAAACCGAGCGCTACATCTTCTGGGGCGTTTCGATGCAGCAGCCCAGTCTGTGCGTGATCAAGCCGTTCGACGGTGCGCCGGCCAGCGTCGGCAACGGCAGCATGGTGGCGCTGGTGACCGATGGCCGCGACAAGGTCGATCGCCTGCACGCGAAGGCGCTGGCGCTGGGCGGCAGCGACGAGGGCGCGCCGGGCGATCGCGGCGGCGGCTTCTACGCCGGCTACTTCCGCGACCCGGAAGGCCACAAGCTCAACGTGTTCTGCACCGGCTGAGGTCACCAGGCCGGCATGCCCGGAAACATGACTGATGGTGCTGGCGCGGGCTGGAATTTGCCGCGATAGTCATGCGCCTTGACCCCAGCGGAGCGTAGCCGATGTTCCTGCGAAACCTGTCCCTGCGCGTGGCCATCTGCTGCGTCCTGCTTGCCGTGGCCGGTGGTGCCTGGGCGCAGGCGCCGGCAGGGCAGCCCCCGACGCTGCCGGTCGGCACGCACGATGCAGTGCGACCGCTACTGCCCGCGCAGCTGCTGGACTTCGACGCCTACGTCGAGCGCGTGCGCAAGACCTTCGACGTGCCCGGCATCGCGGTGGCGATCGTCAAGGACGGCCAGGTGGTGATCGAGCAGGGCTTCGGCCGGCGCGAGATGGGCAAGCCGGCCCGTGTCGACGCGCACACACTGTTCGCGATCGCCTCCAACACCAAGGCGTTCACCGCCGCGGCGCTGCAGCAGCTGGCCGAGCAGGGCAAGCTGAAGATGGACGATCGCGTGATCGACCATCTGCCGTGGTTCCGCATGTCCGATCCGTACGTCACCCACGAGATGCGCATCCGCGACCTGCTGGCGCATCGCAGCGGCCTGTCGCTGGGCGCGGGCGACCTGCTGTACTGGCCGCCCACGTCCTATACCACCAAGGAGGTGGTCGAGCGGCTGCGCCACGTGCCGCTGGCGCACGGCTTCCGCAGCCATTACGCGTACGACAACATCCTGTTCGCGGTGGCCACGCTGGTGATCGAGCAGGCCTCCGGTCAGAGCTATGCCGACTACGTACGTCAGCACATCTTCCAGCCGGTCGGCATGGATGAGTCGCTGATCGACAAGACCTGGATCAAGCCCGGCATGGACGTGGCGATGGGCCACGCCAAGGCCGACTTCACGCGGCTCGAACCGGTGCCGCCGATGGCCTGGCTCAACGACCCCGGCGCCGGCGGCATCTACGCCAGCGTGCACGACATGGCCAAGTGGATGAACGTGCAGCTGGCCGATGGCGCCCTGCCGCCGGCGGCCGACGGAAAGCCGCGCCGGCTGTTCTCTGCGGCGAGTCGCCACCAGATGTGGTCGATGCTCACGCCGATCGACATCGGCAAGCCGCCGATCCCCGAGCTGGCGCCGCTGGTACCGGACTTCTACGGTTACGGCGAGGGCTGGTTCCTGTCCGACTACCGCGGCCAGAGGCTGGTCTGGCATACCGGCGGCTGGCCGGGCATGGTCTCGCGGGTGACGCTGGTGCCGGGCCTGCATCTGGGCGTGGTGGTGCTGACCAACCAGGAGTCCGGCGCCGCCTTCAACGCGGTGACCTGGCGCGTGCTGGACGCCTACCTCAACCCGGGCACGAAGACCGACTGGACGGCGGTGTACGCCAAGGCGGTGCAAAAATTCGACGCCAGCGCTGACGACAGCCTGGCGATGCACGCGAAGCAGCGCGACAAGGCCGCCAGGCCGTCGCTGCCGCTGGCGAAATATGCCGGCACCTATCGCGACCCGTGGTATGGCGACGTCGTCATCAGCGACCAGGCCGGCAAGCTGCGCTTGCGCTTCAGCAAGACCGCCCAGCTGGTCGGCACGCTGACGCCATGGCAGCACGACAGTTTCGTGGTGCGCTGGGACGACCGCGCGCTCAACGCGGATGCGTTCGTCAGCTTCGCGCTGAATGCCGACGGCGCGATCACTGCGATGCGCATGCAGCCGATCTCGCCGCGCACCGATTTCAGCTTCGACTTCCAGGACCTGCGGCTGGTGCCGGTGCCGGCCGGCACGGCCGCGGCGTCAGACTGATCCACCACTTTGCTGCATCGCATTCTTCAGGGGAAATCCACCATGCGTTACCGTCATCATGTGGTTGTCGCGCTGCTGGCTTTGGGATGGCTGATCGGTGCGGCCCATGCGCGCACCGAGGCCGTGCCGGCCCACCGCTTGTTCCATCTGCAGCTGGGCGCGGCATTCACCCGGCCCACGGCCGGACGCCTGCTGCTGTTCGCGATGGACGCGAAAACCGCCGAGGCCGAAGCGCGCGCCGAATCCGGCGGCACCAGCAGCGCGGTGGACGAGGTGGACGCCAACCCGTTCCGCGCCACCCAGACCAGTGTGGCCGCGCGCGAGGTGAGCCGCTGGGTGCCGGGCCAGACGATCGACCTGGACGCCGACCAGCTCGCATTTCCGGCCGGCTACTCGCAGCTGCCGCCGGGCGACTACTACGTGCAGGCGGTGCTCGACGTCGACCACAGCTACAACTATCTGGGGCGCAGCGCCGGCGACCTCGTCAGCGCCGTGGTGAAGATCCACCTGCCCACTGCCAGCATCCCCACGCTCACCCTGGTCAAGGCGCTGCCCGCGAGCGATCCGTGGGCGGTAGCCGCCAGCGCGCCGGCCGAGCTGCGCGAGCGCATCGCGGCGGCGCATCGGCACGCCACCCTGGTGGATTTCACCAGCCCCTCGCTGAGCGCCTTCTGGGGCCGCCCGATCGCCATGAAGGGCTGGGTGCTGACGCCGCCGGGCTATGATGCCAAGGCTGCCAGGCGTTACCCCACGGTGTATTACACGCAGGGCTTCGGCGGCAACAACGACCGCGTGATCGACCCGCTGGCCGGCGTCTATGCGGCGATGGCCACGGGCGCGATGCCACCGATGATCTGGGTGTTCCTGGACGAGTCCAGCCCCACCGGCACGCATGAGTTCGCCGACTCGGTCAACAACGGGCCGTGGGGCCATGCGCTGACCGCCGAACTGATCCCGCAGCTGGAATCGCATTACCGCATGGATGGCCGTCCGGACGGCCGTTTCCTCAACGGCCATTCCTCCGGCGGCTGGGCCACGCTGTGGCTGCAGACGCGCTACCCGAAAATATTTGGTGGCACCTGGTCGACCTCGCCCGACCCCAGCGACTTCCACAACTTCACCGGCATCGATCTGTACGCGCCGCAGGCCAATGTCTACCACCGGCCCGACGGCACGGCCTGGCCGCTGGTGCGCGATCACGCCAAGGTGCTTGGCACTTTCGAGCAGTTCGCCAAGCTCGAGCGCGTGCTCGGCTCCTATGGCGGCCAGCTCACCTCGTTCGACTGGGTGTTCTCGCCGCGCGGCAAGGACGGCCGGCCGGAGTCGATGTTCAACCGCGACACCGGCGCCGTCGATCCGGCGGTGATCGCCTACTGGCGCGACCACTACGACATCGCATGGCGGCTGCAGCACGACTGGGCGCAGCTGAAGCCCGACCTCGACGGCAAGATCCACCTCTACGTGGGCACCGCCGACACGTTCTATCTGGACGGCTCCGCGCACCGGCTGCAGGCGGTGCTGAACGGACTGCA
>JAJXTX010000070.1 GCA_021783385.1 Pseudomonadota bacterium | reverse complement strand
GACGTGCAGGGAAGCACTAGTGTCGCGGGAGGCAGGATGCCGGGAGCGACGGACGTGCAGGGAAGCACTAGTGTCGCGGGAGGCAGGATGCCGGGAGCGACGGACGTGCTCGATTTCTCGCTGCTCACCGATGGCCTGGACGCCGAGCGCGAGCAGGGCATCACCATCGACGTGGCGTACCGCTACTTCCACACCGCGCAGCGCAGTTTCATCGTGGCCGACTGCCCGGGGCACGAGCAATACACGCGCAACATGGCTACCGGGGCCTCCAACGCCGAGCTGGCGGTGGTGCTGGTGGATGCGCGCAAGGGCCTGCTGCCGCAGACGCGCCGGCATACCTACATCTGCGCGCTGCTGGGCATCCGCCACGTGCTGCTGGCGGTCAACAAGATGGATCTGGTCGACTACGACGAGGCCGTCTACACCGCCATCGCGGCACAGTACCGGCGGCTGGCGCAGGAACTCGGCGTCAGCCACGTGCAGTGCCTGCCGGTGGCGGCGCCGAGCGGCGACAACGTCAGCGCGCGCTCGCCGCGGATGCCCTGGTACAGCGGCCCCAGCCTGCTGCAGCTGCTGGAGACAGTCGATGCGACGCCGTTCCGCGCGCAGGATTTCCGCATGCCGGTGCAGTGGGTGAATCGTCCGGACCAGACCTTCCGCGGCTATGCCGGCACCGTCTGCGGCGGCAGCGTGGCGCGCGGTGACGAGATCGTGGTGCAGCCCGGGCTGCAGCGCGCGCGGGTGGAGCGCAT
Source organism: Pseudomonadota bacterium (assembly GCA_021783385.1). Lineage (GTDB taxonomy): Bacteria > Pseudomonadota > Gammaproteobacteria > Xanthomonadales > Rhodanobacteraceae > Rhodanobacter. Next base: position 10,358 of record JAJXTX010000070.1, on the reverse strand, counting down.
TCTCGGGCCCGGCGGCGAGCAGCAGCAGGCGTCGGCCGGCGAGGCCGTCACGCTGTGCCTGCATCGCGAAGTGGATGTCAGCCGCGGCGACGTGATCGCCGACGCGCTGCGACCGGCCGCGGTGGCCGACCAGTTCACCTGCCACGTGCTGTGGCTGGGCGATGCGCCGCTGCTGCCCAACCGCACCTACCGGCTGAAGGTGGGTACGCGCACCGTCAACGCCCGCGTGATGTCGATCAAGTACAAGGTGGACGTCAACAGCCAGTCGCGGCTGGCGGCGCGCCATCTCGATCTCAACGAGGTGGGCTACTGCACGCTCGGGCTGGACGAGGCGATCGCATTCGAGGCCTATGCAGTCAACCGCACGCTGGGCGGCTTCATCCTGATCGACCGCCAGAGCCACGCCACGGTGGCCTGCGGCATGCTCGACTTCGCGCTGGAGCGCTCGTCCAACGTGCACTGGCAGCACGTCGACATCGACAAGGCGGTGCGCGGCGCCAGCAAGGGCCAGCAGCCGCTGTGCCTGTGGTTCACCGGGCTGTCCGGCGCCGGCAAGTCGACCATCGCCAATCTGGTGGAACGGCGGCTGCACGCGCTCGGCTATCACACCTATCTGCTCGATGGCGACAACGTGCGCCACGGCATCAACAAGGATCTGGGCTTCACCCCGGAGGATCGCGTGGAGAACATCCGGCGCATCGCCGAGGTGGCGCACCTGATGGTGGATGCGGGGCTGATCGTGCTGGTCAGCGCGATCTCGCCGTACCGCAGCGAGCGGCGCTCGGCGCGCGAGCTGTTCGACGAGGGCGAGTTTCTGGAAGTGTTCGTGGATGCGCCGCTGGACGTGTGCGAGCAGCGCGATCCCAAGGGCCTGTACCAGAAGGCCCGCGCCGGCACGATCCGCAACTTCACCGGCATCGACGCGCCATACGAGCGGCCCGAGTCGCCCGACGTGCACCTGCTCAGCGCAGGCCAGCGCGCCGAGCAGCTGGCCGAGCAGCTCTGCGAGCGGCTGCTCGCCCTGCAGGGTGCCGGCTCCGGCCCGGTGTGAACTCACGCGACGACACCGCCACTGCACACCCGCCGGATCTGTTCGGCGAGTGTGCAGCGGCCGCCTGTGCGCCTGGCTGGCAGCGCATCGCGCTGGACGGGGCGGACGTGACGTTCGATCCAGGCTGGCTGATGCCGGACGAGGCGGATGTGCTGTTTGCCGCGCTCGCCGCGACGATCCCGTGGGAGACCCATCGCATCCGCCTGTTCGGTCGCGAGCTGGCCTCGCCGCGGCTGAGCTGCTGGATCGGCGACGCCGGCGCCCTCTACACCTATGCGCGCACGCGCTTCGAGCCGCGTGCGTGGCCGCCCGCGCTGGCGCTGCTGCGCGCGCGCATCGAGGCCGCCTGCGACGCGCGCTTCAACAGCGTGCTGGCCAACCTCTACCGCGACGGCAACGATTCGATGGGCTGGCACAGCGATGATGAGCCGGAGCTGGGCGCGCAGCCGGTGATCGCTTCGCTGAGCCTGGGCGCCGAGCGCGGCTTCCGCCTGCGCCGCCGGCTGCCGCGCGGCGTGCGTGCGGCCCCGGCCGACAGCTGCCGCCTGCGCCTGCCGCACGGCAGCCTGCTGCGCATGGCCGGCGGCACCCAGCGGCTGTACCGGCACGACGTGCCGAAGGATCGCGCGGTGCGGTCCGCGCGGATCAACCTCACCTTCCGCTGGATCGGACCGTTGCTTGTGCCGTTGCGACCCAGCCCGTAAAATTGAACGCTTGCCTTTCCGGATGTCGGGCCGTTAGCTCAGTTGGTAGAGCAGTAGACTTTTAATCTATTGGTCCCGGGTTCGAATCCCGGACGGCCCACCAGATCGCGACCCGTCAGGCGCCCAGCCCGGCGGGTTTTTTTATGGATTGTGGGGCAGGCAGTCTTGCCGCGGTGCCGGTGTCTGCGGCCTTCCTGCGGTCAGACGAACACGCAACGAACTGCAGCAGGGGGGCGCGTTTGCGGGCCTTGCTCAGGCGCCGATGTGCGGATCGGCCTGCAGACCCGCGTCGGTCATCAAGCAACTTCATCCACAGCAAGGGAGACGTCGCGATGCGAATGCAGAAAATGCTCCGGCTCGGCATGCTGATCAGCACGGCCCTGTGTACCTGCGCCCACGCCGCAGCCGCGGGCGACGCGTATGCGCCGCTGCGGCTCTACGCAGGGGCATGGCAGGTGACCAAGGCGTCCGCTCCGGCCGGCAAGCCCGATCGGCTGGTCAACGATTGCGTCGAGATCGGGCGCTACTTCGCCTGCCAGCAGACCGTCAACGGCAGGCCCGGCGCGCTGGTGCTGTTCATTCCCGACCGCGTGGCCGGCCAGTATCACAACCAGGTCGTGCTGCCCGACGGCGCCGCGCTGGGACCACCCGGGACACTGGTGATCGCCGGCGAACGCTGGACCTATCTCGGCCAGCCCGATCCCAAGGGCGTGCGCTATCGCACCACCAATGTGTTCCATGGGCGCGACCACATCCATTTCGAGGTGGCGCAGTCGAGCGATGGCAAGAGCTGGACCACGACCATGGCCGGCGACGAGACGCGCGTGCGCTGAGGCTCGGCGCACGCGCATGGGGCGTCCATGCCCGGACACTTCCCGATGACGATGCCTAGTGGCCGATCTGCTTGCTGTTCGCGTTGAGCTGCTGGTTCAGCGACTTTTGCTGCGACTTGGTGATGTAGCCGCCGTTGGCCTTGGCGTCGGCGCGCTGCTGCAACACGGTCGAATGGTCGCTGACGCGCAGCGCATGCGCCTGGGCGTGGGTCAGTTCGCCCTCGCGCACCTGCTGGGTGATGCGGTGGTTCTGTTTCTGCGCGCGGTCCACCACCTGGTCGCGGCGCGGGTGCCGGTGATCGAAGCGGTGGTCGTGGCGCTCACCCGCCATGCTCGGCACGGCAACGGCAAGCGCGGTCAGGCTGAGCAGGATCAGGCAGCTACGGCGGGCGGAAAGACGCATGGCAATCTCCTTCGGTCAAGGGAGCACAGGCGCTCCCGTGGGTAGCCAGAACGCGGCCTGCATGTTGCCGTTGACTTCGCGCAGCTGCCGCGCAGCGTGCATTCAGTTTCGCGGCGCGTGGCGCACGTGCGCGACGGCCACTTGATCCCGGTCAATACCGCTGGCGGTGGCCGCGCGTAGCCTGCAGTCAACGCGGACGACCTCACGTGCATGCGCCCGCCCTGGCGGTCGCGGCCGCCGCTGATTCCTGTCCCGGAGATCCGTCATGTTCAAGCACATCCTGTTGCCCACCGATGGTTCCGAACTTTCCCTGCGCGCGGTCGACACCGGCATTGCCCTGGCGGCCCGGCTCGGCGCCAGCGTCTATGCGTTCAGTGTGGTGTCGCCGTTCCCCTGGCTGACCTATGCGGTGGACATCATCCAGGCCAACCAGGAATTTTATCTGGGCGAAGCCATTGCGCGGGCCGAGGGTTATCTGAAGGAAGTCTGCCAGCGCGCCGCGGCCGCCGGCGTGGCTTGCGCCAGCAGCCACGCGATCGAGCAGCGCCCGTACACCGCCATCGTGGCGACGGTGGCCGCCCAGCAGTGCGATCTGATCGTGATGGCGTCGCACGGCTGGCGCGGCTTCGATCGGCTGCTGCTGGGCAGCGAGACGCACAAGGTGATGCTGCACGCCAGCGTGCCGGTGCTGGTTTGCCATTGAGCACCCTGCGCGGCTGGCTCAATGCTGGTCTGCTGCTGCTCACCACGCTGGCGCTGCCGGGCGGACTGCTGCTGCGCGGGCTGCAGTTCGATTCACTGGCCCGCCTCGCCTGGAGCGTCAGCGCGCTGCTGATGGCGGCGCTGCTGGCGGTGGAGATCGTGATCCGGCTGCGCCGGCGCGAGGCCGGCGTCGATCTGATCGCGCTGCTGGCGATCGTCGCGGCAGTGCTGCTGGGCCAGGCGCTGGTGGCGGCGGTGATTGCGTTGATGCTGGCCGGTGGCCGTGCGCTGGAGGATTACACCGCCGGTCGCGCGGGGCGCGAGCTGCGTCGCCTGATCGATCGCGCCCCGCGTTTTGCCTGGCGTTATCGCGACGATCAGCTGGAGCAGGTGCCGGTGGACGTGGTGAGGCCGGGCGACCGCCTGCTGCTGCGCATGGGCGAAGTGGTGCCGGTGGATGGCACGCTGCTGGACGCCACCGCCACGCTGGACGAATCCGCGCTCAGCGGCGAGCCGCTGCCGGTACGCCGGCAGCGCGGCGACAGCGTGCGCAGCGGCGGCGTCAACGCCGGTGCGCCGTTCGACTTCAGCGCCACCCGATCGGCGTCCCACAGCACCTACGCCGGCATCGTGCGGATGGTCGAGGCGGCGCGGCAGTCGCGTGCGCCGTTCGTGCGGATGGCCGACCGCTACGCGCTGATCCTGATTCCGCTGACCCTGCTGCTGGCCGGCGCGGCGTGGCTGCTCAGCGGTGATCCGCTGCGCGCGCTGGCAGTGCTGGTGGTGGCCACGCCGTGCCCGCTGATACTCGCGGTGCCGGTGGCGATCGTGGGCGGCATATCGCGCTGTGCGCAGCGCGGCATCCTGGTGAAGGATGGTGCCACGCTGGAGGCGCTGGCCCGCGCGCAGGTGCTGTTTCTGGACAAGACCGGCACGCTCACCGCCGGGCATGCACGGGTGCTGTCGGTGGCCAGCGCCGGTGCGCATTCCGCGCAGCAATTGCTGCAGCTGGCGGCCTCGCTGGCGCAGGCCTCACCGCATGTGATCGCGCAGGCGATCGTGCAGGCTGCCGGCGCGCAGGGCCTGGCACTGGAACCACCGCGCGAGGTGCACGAGGAGCCCGGTGCCGGCCTGCGCGGCGCGGTGGCCGGGCACGCGGTGATGCTGGGTGGTCATCACTACGTTGCCGCGAGCACCCCGGCGCTGGCGTGGACCGAGGCCTTGCAGCGGCGCATGACCTACGAGGACGTCAGCGCCAGCTTCATCGGCGTCGACGGCGCGCTGGCCGGTGCGGTGCTGTTCGACGACCCGATGCGGCTCGAATCGCCGCGCGCGCTGCGCCTGCTGCGGCAGGCCGGCATCCGCCGCATCGTGATGCTCACCGGCGACCTGCTGGAACGCGCGCAGGCGATCGGCCTGGCCGCCGGCGTGGACGAGGTGCGCGCCGGGCTGACGCCGGCCGACAAGCTGGCCGCGATCGCACAGGGGCACGCGCAGGGCATCACGCTGATGGTCGGTGACGGCATCAACGACGCGCCGGCGCTGGCCGCCGCCGACGTCGGCATCGCGCTGGGCGCGCGCGGCGCCACCGCCTCGTCCGAGGCGGCCGGCGTGGTGCTGCTGTCCGATCGCCTGGATCGCATCGCCGAAGCCATGCAGATCGCGCGTCGGGCGCGGCGTGTGGCGCTGCAGAGCGTGCTGGCCGGGATGGGACTGTCGCTGTTGGCGATGCTGCTGGCGGCCTTCGGCCTGCTGCCGGCGCTGGCCGGCGCGATCGTGCAGGAAGCCATCGACGTGGCGGTGATCGTCAACGCGCTGCGTGCGCTCGGTGGCGGCCTGGAACACTCGGTCGTCAGCAGCATCGGCGCTGATCACGCCGAGCGGCTGCGCCACGAGCATGCCGAGCTGAAGCCCGTGCTCGAACGGCTGCAGCAGGTGGCAGAGCATATCGTCAGCCGTGCGCCGGCTGCTGCCTGCGCGGAGCTGGCGGGGCTGGTCGATCAGCTCGAGCGGCAACTGCTGCCGCACGAGCAGGCCGACCAGGACGAACTTTACCCGCAGCTGGCCAGCCGCCTGCATGGCGACGACCCGCTGGCTGCGATGAGCCACACGCATCGCGAAATCTTTCGCCTGATCCGACTGCTTGGTCGGATGAGCGCCGATCTTGCCGCGGGCGCAGCCGATCTCCCGCTGGCTGAGATCCAGCGCGTGCTGCTGCGGCTGGATACCGTGCTGCAGCTGCACTTTGCGCAGGAGGACGAGCTGTACCATAACCTCGACAGTCGCTGACCGAGCCCGCCCGTGTGACACCTTGCCCTACCCACCGTGTCGCGAAAGCACCCTGCAGGGTGGTAATATGCAAAATGTTGCGACCTGATGCTCAGACGCAGGTGTGCAACCACGTGCATCAGCGTGCAAATGCGGATCCTTATGGAAAATGGCCCGGTCGTAGTAGACATCGAGCAGCTGCGGCGCAGTTGCGGCGCCTGTGCCCTGCATGAGCTGTGCCTGCCTGCCGGCATCGATCGCAACGAGCTGGAGCGGCTGGACAGCGCCGTGCGCGACAAGCGCACGCTCGATCGCGGCAAGTTGCTGTTTCGCCAGGGCGACGCATTCAACGCGTTGTACGTGGTGCGCTCCGGCTCGCTGAAGACCTTCGTGGAGAATGCCGACGGCGAAGTGCAGGTGCTGGGCTTCGTGCTGCCCGGCGAGATCCTCGGCGTCGCCGCGCTGGTCAACGACCGCCATCCGATGACCGCCGAGGCGATGGAACGCAGTTCCATCTGCGAGCTGCCCTACACGCAACTGCAGCAGATCGTGGGCGAGCTGCCGGCGCTGCATCGCCAGCTGATGCGGGTGATCAGTCGCGAGGTGGTGGCCGACAACAGTCATCTGGTGATGATGGGTCGGCAGCATGCGCAGGAACGGCTGGCGATCTTTCTGCAGAGCCTTGCCGACCGCCACGCGCGCCTGTCGCGCGACGCCGGCGCACTGACCCTCAGCATGTCGCGCTACGACATCGCCAACTACCTCGGGCTGGTGGTGGAGACCGTCAGCCGCCTGTTCAGCCGGATGGAAGCCGCCGGCATCCTCGCAGTGAACCGCAAGTCGGTGCGGATCCTGCGCCCGGACCTGCTGGCCCAGCTGTGCGGCAGCCATGCCGCCGCGGCGCGGCGCGGCGAAGCGGGCTGAACGCACCGGTTGCGTTCTGCTTGACGTCGATCAATCCGGGCGCTCGGCGGCAGCGTAAAACTGTCGCAGTCAGTGCTGCTGGCAGGTCAGCGGCGGCTCGCTTCACCCCGATCGGAGATTGCAGCATGCCAACTCCCGCCGTCCATCCTGCTGGTTCGCTACCCCCCGCCTTTCCTGCCTTGACCGGCGATCACTGGATCGAAACGCTCAGCGACGGCAGCCATGTGCTGGTGCGCCCCATCCGCGCCGAGGATCGCGAGCGCGAAAGTGATTTCATCGCACGGCTGTCACCCTCCGCGCGCCACTTCCGTTTTCTCGGCGAGATCCGCGAGGCCAGTCCGGCGCTGCTCGACCAGCTGGTCAACGTGGATTTCAGTCAAGCCATGGCGTACGTGGCGTTGGCGCACGACAACGGCGTATTGCGCGAGGTGGGTGTGAGCCGCTACAGCGCCAGCGGTGACGCGCAGCATTGCGAATGCGCAGTGGCGGTGGCTGACGACTGGCAGCATCGCGGCCTCGGCACGCTGCTGATGCAGCACCTGATCGCCACCGCGCGGCGCCACGGTTTCCGCCGGATGTTCTCGATCGACGCCGCCGCCAACGAGCCGATGCGCGAGCTGGCCGCCTGGCTCGGCTTTGCGCGGGAGCGCGATCCGCATGACGCCACCCAGGTGATCCACACGCTCGCCCTGTGAGGGACAAGCCCGATGAACACGGTGACCAGGAATCTGCTGCGGCCGGACACGCCTTCATCTGACGTGATGCGGCGTCCAATCCGTGACATTCTGGCGGTGGTTACATCGACCGCGCCCTGGGCACGCTCGGCGCGGGTGGGCGTCCACCTGGCCGCGCGCTGGGACAGCGCGCTCAGCGCGTGCCTGGTTGTTCCGGCTCTGCACGGGTTCGCCGCCGCGGCGGAATGCGACGCGGTGGGGCGACACGGGGAATCGTCCATCGCGGCAAAAGAAACTGCCGGCGCGGCGGATTTCACCCTATTCGCCCAGCGTCATGGCATTGCCGAGACGCACTGGGTGGTGGCGTCCACAAACATGGTGCGGACGCTGCGTGAACTCGGCACATGGCACGATCTGGCGATACTCGAACACGATATCGTCGAGCCCGACGGCCCGCTCGAGTCGCTGTTCGACGCGCTGCTTGCCTGCCGCATTCCCTGTCTGGTGCTGTCGCCAGCATGTGACCCGGCGCCGCAGTTCGCGCGTATTGCGATCGAGTGGAATGGCAGCATCGAGGCCATTCGTGCAATGCACGCCGCGCTGCCGCTGCTGCTGGAGGCCAGCGAGGTGCATCTTCTCGGTAACAGCCTGTGCGGGAGCTGGCATGATGGGGCGGGAATGGCGTGCTTCGATCCCGTCGACTACCTCGCGCGCCGCGGCGTCAGCGTGATCGTGCACGACATCCGTGCCGACTCCCCGGCCGTGGGTGAGGCTCTGCTGGAGCAGTCCGGCCGGGTGCGCGCGGAACTGCTGGTGGTGGATGCATACGCTCCTGCTTCGCAGCGCGAGCGGATCTGCGGCGATGTGACCCGTCATGCGCTCATGCATGCGGACATCCCTGTATTGATGCACCACTGAGGATGCATCCGGTGTCACGGCAGACCGACCGCGGGTTGGCAAAGGCCGGTGGGTGGTTGCCCCGGAATATGTCACCGGAATGGCTCGCGGTTCCATGCCGGGGCATTGTGCGGCATCAACTCTGACGAACTTTCCGTTCGATTTTCTGCCGTGATGGCAATGCTGGCAGCAAGTCGCGTGGATCACGGCAATCATGCGAGGTGTCCGTGATCGCGGCGGTACGTTACTGTCCTACGGCAGTTTGGCGTGATCGGGAGTCCGCAGCCGTGTCGGCTCTCCTTTTCGGGCCGCGACATCTGCCACGTCATGCTCAGCGCCATCACAGTGCAGCAGACTCGAGCCGCCGATCCAGCGTTGATCGGGGTAGTAGGCGAACACGAATTGTCCATCCTTGAGCGTGTCGATCACGCGGCGCGCGACGCCCGTGCTGACGGCGGGGCAACCCCAACTGCGGCCGAGACGGCCCTCGCGCTGTGCGAATGCGTTGCTGACGTAAGCCGCGCCGTGGATCACGATGGCACGTTCCAGCGCGTGGTTGTTGAAGCCCGGGTCGAGACCTTGCAGACGCAGTGAATACCCGTTGTCGCCGATATAGGCATTCTGCGTACGGTACAGGCCAAGACTTGACTCGAGGCTGCCGTTCCGGTCCGAAAAACGGGTGGCGAGATCACCGCCGGAGTTGCGTCCGTGCGCCACCAGTTCGCGCATCAGCAAGCGATGGCTGGCGAGGTCGAATATCCACAGACGCTTGCGCGTCGAGGGTTGTGAGTAGTCGATGATCGCGAGTTGGCGGGAACGCGGGACACCATGCGTGACGGCGCATCGCATGGCGGTCACCGCGAGCCGGATCGCCTCGGGATTGGCCGCTGGCGCCGCCTGCGCAAGGCTGCGCCACAACGAAGCATCAGTCGCGGTCGCGGCACTGTTGGCGAGCACAAGCGCGACCAGCACGGTGATGAAACGTGTGCGAGACATGGACGAGGGTTGAGAGGGGGTGAGAGGGGGAACGCATCCACTATAAACGCTAGCCCGAAGTCGAGCCTGAACAACCGCGGTCGCGACAGCGAAATGCGCGATGATCGTCACGGACTCCAGGGGAAAGCCGCTGATGCGACGCGTTGCGATTTTTCTGAGCTTGTTGTGCGGGTTTGCGGTCAGTGCATGTGCGACCGAGCCCGCATTGCCGGCGGCGATCCGCGCACGCATTGACGCGTTGAGGCGGCAACCGCTGGGTGCGATCGCGGTTGGCGATGGCACGCATGGTGACAGCACGCTTGCTGCGCGGGTGGCGAGATTCTATGTGCTGCGCTCGGATGCGCCGCTGTGGCAGATGCCGCAACGTCTGCGCGCGCTCAACGCCGCCCTCGATGGCATGGCCGATGACGGGTTGGTCGCTAACGACTATGGTGCGGACCGCCTCGCTCAGGATGCGCTGTGGCTGCAGCATGCCGCGCCTGAGGCGGTTCAGGCGCGCGCCGACCTTGATGTGCGTGCCACCGCAGCCTATCTGCTGGCTTTGCATCAGCTTCATTCTGGCGTTGTTGATGTCGGCGCGCTGTACCCGGGCTGGAAACCTGCGCCGACGCAGGCTGATGCAATCGATGAGCTGCAGAGGGATGCGCAGGAAGTGGTCGAGGATCGCATCGCGCTCGTCTTTGCAGCGGCGCGGCCGGCGTCACCTGTGTATGCCGCGCTGCGTGCGGCGATGCGGGAGCTGCGTGAGCAGGCCGCTGCGGGGAGCTGGTTGCCGCCGTTGCCGCCAGGTCCGACGCTGAAGCCGGGCATGCGCGATGCGCGGGTGGCACTGCTGCGCCAACGCTTGCAGCATGCAGGCGAGCTGCCGGCGGAGACGTCGCCCGATGCGGATTGGTATGACGAGGC
>JAJXTX010000069.1:9339-11128 GCA_021783385.1 Pseudomonadota bacterium | reverse complement strand
ATCGCCGCCGGCGGGGCGCTGCCGAAGGCGTCCACCGGCGCACCGCCGCCGGTGGCCAGCATCTGCTTCTGCAGGCGCTCGGCCATGCGCATCTGCTCGGCCTCCATCGCGGCGACTTCCTCCTCGCTGCGGATGCGGATGCGCGCCAGCATCTGCACCACCTCGCCCTTGATGCGGTCGAGCATCTCGGAGAACAGCTTGAACGATTCGCGCTTGAACGCCTGCTTCGGGTCCTGTTGCGCATAGCCAACCAGATAGATGCCCTGGCGCAGGTAGTCCATGTTGGACAGGTGATCCTTCCACGCGTTGTCGACCACCGTCAGCATCACGTGCTTCTCGAGCTGGCGCATGGTGTCGGCACCGATCTGCGCTTCCTTGGCCTCGAACAGTGCGTTCGCCGCCTCGCGCACGTGCGTCAGGATCGTCTCGGCGTCGACCTCATGCTGCTGCTCCACCCACTGCCGCAGGTCGAGCGTGAGGTCGAGCTCGCTCTGCAGCTCGCGCTCGAGGCCGGCCAGGTCCCACTGCTCGTCGATGCTCTCGGCCGGGACGTGCGCACGCACCATCGACTGCACCACGTCCTCGCGGATGTCAGCGACGGTGCCAGAGACGTCATCGCCTTCGAGCAGCTCGTCGCGCTGGCGATAGATCACCTTGCGCTGGTCGTTGGCGACGTCGTCGAATTCCAGCAGGTGCTTGCGGATGTCGAAGTTGTGCTGCTCGACCTTGCGCTGGGCCTTCTCGATCTGCCGGCTGATCATGCGATCTTCCAGCGCGTCGTCGTCCTTCATGCCGAAGCGCTTCATCCAGCGGATCAGCCCTTCGCCACCGAAGATGCGCAGCAGGTTGTCCTCCAGCGACAGATAGAAACGCGACGAGCCGGGATCGCCCTGGCGGCCGGAACGGCCGCGCAGCTGGTTGTCGATGCGCCGCGATTCATGGCGCTCGGTGCCGATGATGTGCAGACCGCCGGAGGCCAGCACCTGCTCGTGCAGTTTCTTCCACTCGGCCTTGACGCGCTGACGATCCATCTCGCCGGCATCCGCCGGCAGCGCGGCCAGGGCCGCGTCGAGGCTGCCGCCGAGCACGATGTCGGTGCCGCGGCCGGCCATGTTGGTAGCAATGGTGACCTGCCCCGGCGCACCGGCCTGGGCCACGATGTGCGCCTCGCGCTCATGCTGCTTGGCGTTGAGCACCTCGTGCGTGACGCCGGCCTTGGTCAGCATGCCCGAGAGCAGCTCGGACACCTCGATCGAGGTGGTGCCGACCAGTACCGGCTGGCCGCGCTTGTGGCAGTCCTTGATGTCCTCGATCACCGCACGGTATTTCGGCTCCTGCGCCAGGAAGATCATGTCCGAGTTGTCCTTGCGGATCATCGGCATGTGGGTGGGGATCACCACCACTTCCAGGCCATAGATGCTCTGGAACTCGAACGCCTCGGTGTCGGCCGTGCCGGTCATGCCGGCCAGCTTCTTGTACATGCGAAACAGGTTCTGGAACGTCACCGTGGCCAGCGTCTGGTTCTCGCGCTGGATCGGCACGCCTTCCTTCGCCTCGACCGCCTGGTGCAGGCCGTCGGACCAGCGCCGGCCGGCCAGCGTGCGGCCGGTGAACTCGTCGACGATGATCACCTCGCCGTCGCGCACGATGTAATCGACGTCACGCTGGTAGATGCCGTTGGCGCGCAGCGCCGCGTTGAGATGGTGTACCACCGCCAGGTTCTTCGAGTCATACAGGCCGCTGTCCGGCTCGATCACGCCGGCCTCGCGCAGCAGCTCGTCGGCGTGCT
>JAJXTX010000069.1:0-9239 GCA_021783385.1 Pseudomonadota bacterium | reverse complement strand
CGCTGGTAGATGCCGTTGGCGCGCAGCGCCGCGTTGAGATGGTGTACCACCGCCAGGTTCTTCGAGTCATACAGGCCGCTGTCCGGCTCGATCACGCCGGCCTCGCGCAGCAGCTCGTCGGCGTGCTGCATGCCTTCTTCGGACAGGTGCACCTGCTTCTGCTTCTCGTCGACCCAGTAGTCGCCGCTGCCATCCTCCTCGGTCTGGCGGATCATCCGCGGCACGATCTTGTTCACTGCCATGTACAGCTGCGGCGAATCCTCGGCGGGGCCGGAGATGATCAGCGGCGTGCGCGCCTCGTCGATCAGGATCGAGTCGACCTCGTCGACGATCGCGTAGTGAAGGCCGCGCTGATAGCGCTGCTCCTTGCTCAGAGCCATGTTGTCGCGCAGGTAGTCGAAGCCGAATTCGTTGTTCGTGCCGTAGGTAATGTCGGCGGCATAGGCCTCGCTCTTGTCCGCGTGATCCATGCCCGGATACACCACGCCCACCTTCAGCCCGAGGAAGCTGTAGAGCTTGCCCATCTGCGCGGAGTCGCGACGTGCCAGGTAGTCGTTCACGGTGACCACATGCACGCCCTTGCCTTCCAGCGCATTGAGATACACCGGCAGCGTGCCGACTAGGGTCTTGCCCTCGCCGGTGCGCATCTCGGCGATCTTGCCGGCGTGCAGCACCATGCCACCGATCAGCTGCACGTCGTAGTGGCGCATGCCAAGCGTGCGCTTGGCTGCCTCGCGTACCACCGCAAACGCTTCCGGCAGCAGACTGTCGAGCGATTCGCCGGCGGCGACCCGCTGCGTGAACTCCGCGGTCTTGTCGCGCAGGGCGTCGTCGCTCAGCTTCTCGAATGCGGGCTCCAGCGCATTGATGCGGGCAACGTTGCGGGAAAGCTGGCGCAACACGCGATCGTTGCGGCTACCGAACAGGCTCGTCAGGGCACGATTGAACATCGATCTTCCGGGTTGGGATACAGGATGCCCGCAGTGGACACGGAGCAATCGGGCATATTACTACATGCCTATTTAGTGCATGCCCATCAAAGAATGGCCCATCGGAGCCGGCACGATGGCAGCCCTGCATGAGTGGCGTCGGCGCCTGCCTGTTTCAAGGTGCCACCCCGTCGCCCCCACGTCGGCGCGGGATGGCTATCCGCGCGTTCAGCGGTGGCTGCGCACAAACGCCAGCGGATTGATCACGCGGCCGTCGTACCAGACCTCGAAGTGCACGTGCGAGCCGGTCGAGTGGCCGGTGGAGCCTGCCTGGGCAATCACCTCGCCCACCTGCACGTGCTGGCCCGCATGCACATCCAGCGCGCTGTTGTGCGCGTAACGGGTCATGTAGCCGTTGCCGTGATCGATCTCGACCACGTTGCCGTAACCATGGCGCACGCCGGCAAAGGTCACCATGCCCTCGGCCACGGTATGTACCGGCGTACCGTAGGGAGTTGCGATGTCGATGCCGGTATGCCGTTCACTGCGGCCATCGAACGGATCCGGCCGCACGCCGAAGTAGGACGAGATATAGCCTTGCACCGGCATCCCGGTGGGCTTCAGATTCGATTCGATGCGGGCATCCAGCAGCAGACTCTGCAGCGCAGAAAGCTGCGCCTGCTGACGGTCGAACTGACTGGCCAGCTGATTGATGCTGCGGTCGAGCGCCGGCGGCAGGGCATAGGCATTTCCGGTCACATCCTCGACGCCACCGACTGCCGGCGGCTGGTCGAAATTGAATTCGCCGGGATCGAGTTTGCCCGCTTCGATCAGCCGCTCGCCCAGTGCGTTCAGCCGCGTCGATTGCGCCTGCAGCTGGCCGAGCCTGATCGCCAGCGCATCCAGCCCGCGTTGGGCGTCCTGGCGCACGCCGCCGACCTGGGCATCTTGCCGGTCGATCTGTTGCTGCAGGCGGTGAATCTGTGCCAGCGCCCGGTCGCGTGGACTGCTGAACGTCAGCGCCAGCACCGCGCCCACGCCGGCACATCCCAATACCAGCACGGCCATGGCCGCGAACGCTTTCCAGCGCAGGCGCCGATCTGCCAGGTCGAGGGTTTTGGGCAATTTGCGCGCGCGTGAGACGAGTATGATTTGCATGTCTTTCCAAAATCGAATGCCGGCACCGTGCAACGCGCTACTCCCGCCACTACCCGCCGGCTCGGCAACGGACCGAAATCCATCGTCGACTGCGGCTCCTTCGCCACGCTGGCGCGCAAGGCCGGCATGCTCGAAGCGCTGGATCGCGCGCTGCGCCAGACGCTGCCGTCACCGTTGCGCGAGCAGGTGCGATTCGCCAACCTGCGCAACGACCGCCTCGTCTTTCTGGCGTCCTCGCCGGCGTGGGCTTCGCGGCTGCGCCTGATGCAGACGCAGATCCTCGCCACCGCAAGCGCCATCGGCACCCACGCCAATTCAGTCACCGTGAAAGTGGCTCCGCAACCTCCCGTCGAAACGCCGCCGGATCGGTCGAAACCGCTTTCGCCAACGGCAGCCGCCCATCTTCGGGCCGCCGCCGCGTCACTCACAGACCCCGAATTGCGGGCGCTGTATCTGGAGCTGGCGTCCCTCGCCGAAACCGCTGACTGACGACCGGTGCGACGCGCCGGGGCCTGGACACAGCCTCTTGCCCTGGTGGCGGCAAACCCTGCCGCCCTCGTCAGAGCGCTGATTTATAGCATGCGACTGCAGTCTCCACCGCATGTCGTGTCTGCGGGACGTGAAATACAGCCGCTGCGACGGGCGCCCATCACGAAAACGGCCGTGTCCTGCGACACGGCCGTTTTCGATCGACTTTCAGGGGCTGGGCGGGCGGATCAGACCGCCTGGGCCGGATGCGCGTAGGAGATCGGCGAGGTGGCCGGATCGTCCTGGTAGCTGACTTCTTCCCACGCGGTGGCATCGGCCATCAGCGTGCGCAGCAGCTTGTTGTTGAGCTCGTGGCCGGACTTGTGCGCGTGGTAGGCGCCGATCAGGCTGTGGCCGAGCAGGTACAGATCGCCGATCGCGTCGAGAATCTTGTGCTTGACGAACTCGTCCTCGTAGCGGAGGCCGTCCTCGTTGAGCACGCGGTAGTCATCCAGCACCACCGCGTTGTCCATCGAGCCGCCCAGCGCCAGGTTCTGCTCGCGCATCGCCTCGATGTCGCGCATGAAGCCGAAGGTGCGCGCGCGGCTCACTTCCTTCACGAACGAGGTGGTGGAAAAGTCGATCTCGGCGCGCGAGGTGCGTTTGCTGATGATCGGATGGTTGAAGTCGATCGAGAAGCCGACCTTGAAACCCTCGAACGGATCGAAGCTGGCCCACTTGTCGCCATCCTGCACGCGGATCGGCTTCTTGATGCGGATGAAGCGCTTGGCCACGTTCTGCTCTTCGATGCCGGCCGACTGCAGCAGGAACACGAAGGGACCGGCACTGCCGTCCATGATCGGCACTTCCGGCGCGGACAGATCGACGTAGGCGTTGTCGATACCGAGTCCAGCCATCGCCGAGAGCAGGTGCTCGACGGTGGAGACGCGCGCGTCGCCATTGACCAGCGTGGTCGACAGGCGCGTGTCGCCAACGTTGTCCTGGCGCGCGCGAATGTCGACCGGCGGTTCCAGATCGGTGCGGCGAAACACGATGCCGGTATTCGGTGCGGCCGGGCGCAATGTCATGTAGACCTTGTCACCGGTGTGCAGACCGACGCCGGTGGCCCGGATGATATTTTTGAGCGTACGCTGCTTGATCATTGTTGTTGACACCCATGTTGGCAGCAGCCAATTAGGGGCGGATGCTAACACAGTCTTAACCTGTGGCAATAGCAAACCGCACCGTTCAGTATGATTAAACCTTCACCCTGCCTTCATCCACGAAAGCCGGCGGTCAACAACTTCTGACGAACTGATCACACCGAAGACGCGATGCCCGCGCCAGGGACGGGAATCCGGCACGGGACATCGAACCGGCAGAGTCGCCGGTCATGCGTCGCTCCGTACGCATGGTCATGAGGCTGCACGCATGGATACGCCCGCTTGCCGTCAGTCTGAGTCTTCGTCCACAGCCTGAAGCGGCCGCAACGCCGTCGGGCAGGCTGCGGAGCACCGCAGCCGACGCGACCTCAGACTGACCAGCCGGATGGGCTTTTGTTCAACGCATCAGCTCTCCTTGCACCTCGACGCGTCGACTCAGTCGGCTTGCCGCCGCAGAAACGCCGGGATATCGAGGTAATCGAAACCCGGCTCGGACGCCTTGCCGGAGGGCGCGTTGCCGCCTTCGCCGCGGCCGTGGTGCGTGACCACCTGCTCCGGCTGCGCATAGTCGACCACCTCGTTGCCGGTTCCGGTGCGCAGTACCACCGGCCGCGGGCGCATCTGCACCTGCTGCGTCTCGACCATGCGGATCGGCTGGCGCGAGGCAGCGGCGCGGTTGAGGCCGGTGGCGACCACGGTGACGCGCACGTCGTCCTTCATGTCCGGATCGAGCGAGGTGCCGATCACCACCGTGGCATCCTCGCTGGCGAAGTCGTGGATGATGCGGCCGATCTCGTCGAACTCGCGCATGGTGAGGTTGGGGCCGGCGGTGACATTGACCAGGATGCCGCAGGCGCCATTGAGGTTGACGTCCTCCAGCAGCGGGTTCTTGATCGCCGCCTCGGCCGCGGCCTGTGCCCGGTCGTCGCCGCGGGCAGTGCCCGAGCCCATCATCGCCAGGCCCATTTCGGACATCACGGTGCGCACGTCGGCGAAGTCGACGTTGATCAGGCCAGGGGCGGTGATCAGGTCGGCGATGCCCTGCACGGCGCCCTGCAGCACGTCGTTGGCAGCCTTGAACGCGTTCAGCAGGGTCACGTCGCGACCGAGCACGCTGAGCAGCTTCTCGTTCGGCACGGTGATCAGCGAGTCGACATGCTGCGACAGATCCTCGATGCCCTTCAGCGCAACCTGCATGCGCCGGCGGCCTTCGAACGGGAACGGCTTGGTCACCACCGCCACGGTGAGGATGCCCTTCTCCTTGGCCAGCTGCGCCACCACCGGCGCCGCGCCGGTGCCGGTGCCGCCGCCCATGCCGGCGGTGATGAACACCATGTCGGCACCTTCCAGCATGGCCTCGATGCGTTCACGATCCTCCAGCGCGGCCTGCCGGCCGACCTCCGGATTGGCGCCTGCGCCGAGACCCTTGGTCACGTTGCCACCCAGCTGCAGGTGGGTACGCGAGCCGCAGCTGGTCATCGCCTGCGCGTCGGTGTTGGCGACGATGAATTCGACGCCTTCGATGTTGGCATTCAGCATGTGCGCCACGGCATTGCCGCCGCCGCCGCCCACGCCGATCACCTTGATGACTGCATTGGGTGCGAGTTTTTCAATCAGTTCAAACATTTCCCGTCCTCCGTAGAGTTGTTGTCGTTGTAACCACGAAGCGCGACTCCTGCCGGTTCATGGTGGCGGGCTGGCTTCCTTCCGCCCTGGGTAGCGCCTCCTGCGCCACCTTGAAAAAAATCGTTTTGCCCGCTCAGAAATTCCGCGTGATCCAGCTGCGCAGCCGCTCGATCATGCCGCCGACGTTGCCACCTGCCGGCCCGCTGATGCGCATGCCGCCGGCGCGCGCGCCATGCAGCAGCAGGCCCACGCCGGTGGCGTGCAGCGGGCTGGAAACGACTTCGCCGAGACCCTCGATCTGCTGCGGCACACCGATGCGCACCATCTTGTGGAAGATCTCCTCGGCCAGTTCCAGCGCGCCTTCCATCTTCGAGGCGCCGCCGGTCAGCACTACGCCGGCGGCGACCAGGCTCTCGTAGCCGGAGCGGCGCAGCTGGTCCTGCACCATCTCGAAGATTTCCTCGTAGCGCGCCTGCACGCTCTGCGCGAGCGACTGCCGCGCCAGCCGCCGCGGCGGCCGATCGCCCACACTGGGCACCTGGATGGTTTCCTCCGCATGCGCCAACCCGGTCTGGGCACAGGCGTACTTGATCTTGATCTCCTCCGCATGCGCGGTCGGCGTATGCACGCCGTAGGCGATGTCACTGGTCACCTGGTCACCACCGACCGGCAGCGAGGCGGTGTAGCGGATCGAGCCCTGGGTATAGATCGCGATGTCGGTGGTGCCGGCGCCGATGTCGACCAGGCAGACGCCCAGTTCACGCTCGTCGTCGGTCAGCACCGCCTTGGCGCTGGCCAGCGCCGAGGGCACCAGCTCGTCCACGCTCAGCCCGCAACGCTGGATGCACTTGGTGATGTTCTGCACCGCCGCCGCCGCGCCGGTGACCAGATGGACGTTCGCCTCCAGCCGCACGCCGCTCATGCCGACCGGCGAACGGATACCGTCCTGCCCGTCGATGCGGTATTCCTGCGACTCCTTGTAGAGCACCTTGCGATCGGCAGGAATCGCCACCGCGCTGGCCGCTTCCAGCACCTGCTCCAGATCGGCCGCGGTGACCTCGCGGTCACGGATCGCCGCATTGCCGTGCGAGTTGCGGGTTTCCAGATGGCTGCCGGAGATCGAGGCGTACACGGAGCGGATGTCGCAGCCGGCCATCAGCTCGGCCTCCTCCACCGCGCGCTGAATCGAGTGCACGGTCGATTCGATGTCGACCACCGAGCCGCGCTTCATGCCGCGCGATACATGCGTGCCGATGCCGATCACGGTGATCGGTTCGCCCGGCTCGTACTCGCCGACGATCGCCATCACCTTGGAGGTGCCGATATCGAGTCCGACCACCAGCTGCTTGTCGTTGCGCGTCTTCATGTGCGGGGCGAGCCTCCGGCGTGGGTGGCGGCAACCGGCGACTGCGGCCAGCGCACGGCAAATCCGTTGGTGTAGCGAAGGTCGGCGTAGGTGAAGCCGTCGGTGTGGCCGGCCATCATCTGCGCGTAGACGTCGAGGAAGCGGCGCAGCCGCCGACCGGCCTGGTCGCGGTCGCCGATCACGATCTGCGCGCCGCTGGCGGTAGTCACGCTCCAGCTGCCGCGCTCGGTCAATGTCACTCCGGCGATCTGCAAATGGGTCCCGGCAAATGCCTTCTGCGTGTCGGCGTAGAAGCTCACCACCTCGGCCAGCCGCGCGTCCGGGCCGCGCAGATCCGGCAGACCGGTGAGCGTGGCGGCATCCGGCGCGTCGAATACGCGGCCTTGGCGGCTGATCAGTTGGTGGTCGTTCCAGCGCGCAAACGGCTGCCGCTCGCGCACGCGCAGCAGCAGGGTGTCCGGCCAGCGCTTGCGCGCCTCCACCGATTCCACCCACGGCAGCGCGGCCACCGCCTGCTGCACCGCCTCCAGATTCAGCGCGAAGAAGCCGTTGCCCAGTCGCGGCAGCACGGCGGCACGGATCTCCGCCGCGCTCACGTGCTTGAACTCGGCCTGCACCGTCAGCCGCGTCACCGGCCAGCGACTGGCCGCGAACCAGCCGCGCAGCAGCCCGACCACCGGCAGCGCGACCAGCGCGATAGCCAGGCACCAGGCGAGCAGGCGGGCAGCTCCTTTCATTCGGCGCCTCCATCGGAGTCGCGCGAAGCGGGAGCCGGGTGTCGGGAATCATCAGCGCCGGTCTCGGCAGTCAGCGATTTCCCGTTCCCCATTTCCCACTCCCGCGCGAAGCTCGTCTCCAGCACGCGCCAGCACAGCTCCTGGTAGTCGATGCCGGCGGCCGCGGCGGCCTTCGGCACCAGCGAGTGCGAGGTCATCCCGGGCGCGGTGTTCACTTCCAGCAGCCAGTTGCGGCCGGCGCGGTCGCGCATCACATCGACGCGGCCCCAGCCGGCGCAGCCGAGCGCGTCGAATGCCGCCAGCGACAGCGCGGCCAGCTCGTCGGCCGTGCTGCCGCCCAGACCGGGGCAGATGTACTGGGTATCCTCCGCCAGGTATTTCGCGTTGTAGTCGTAGAACGCCGCCTGCGGCACGATGTGGATGCTCGGCAGCACCTGCCGGCCGAGAATCGCCACGGTCAGCTCGTCGCCCTCGATCAGCGTTTCCATCAGCAGGTCGCCCGGATACTTCGCCGCCAGCGCCACCGCGGCGTCCAGATCCCGCGCCGCGAACACCCGCGTCACGCCCACACTGGAGCCTTCGCAGGCAGGCTTCACGATCAGCGGGAAACCGACTTGGCGCGCCGCCGCGTGCACGTCGGCGCCGCGCGGCAGCGCGGCGAACTTCGGCGTCGGCAGGCCGAGCGACTGCCATACGCGCTTGGAGCGGGTCTTGTCCATCGACAGCGCCGAACCGAGCACGCCGGAACCGGTGTACGGCACGTTGAGCGACTCCAGCGCGCCCTGCAGCACACCGTCCTCGCCACCACCGTGCTGGCCGTGCAGGATGTTGAACACGCGTGCGAAGTGGCCGGCGCGCAGCGCGTCCAGCAGCGCCGGGATGCCGTCGATGCCCTGCGCGTCGATGCCGCGCGCCTGCAGCGCCGCCAGCACGTTGCGGCCGGAGTCGAGCGACACCTCGCGCTCGGCCGAGCTGCCGCCCATCACCACGGCGACGCGGCCGAACTGGGCCGGATCGGTGATGCGGGCGCGGGACGTGACGGGCTGACTCATGGCTTGTGCGTCCTCAGTTGACCGGCTTGCGCCAGTTCCAGCGCCGCGGCGCCGATGTCACCGGCGCCCAGCAGCAGCAGCAGATCGCCGTCGCGCAGCAGCGCCGGCAGCGTGTCCTTCAGTTCGCGCGGATGCTCGATCAGCACCGGATCGACCTTGCCGCGCGCGCGCACCGCGCGCGCCAGCGCACGGCCGTCGGCGCCGGTGATCGGCGCCTCGCCGGCCGGATACACCTCGGTCAGCACCAGCACGTCGGCCTCGGCCAGCACGTTGGCGAAGTCGTCCAGCAGATCGCGCGTGCGGCTGTAGCGGTGCGGCTGGAAGCCGACCACCAGGCGCCGCTCGGGCCAGCCGCCGCGGGCGGCGGCGAACACCGCAGCCAGCTCGCGCGGGTGGTGACCGTAGTCGTCGACCAGCAGCGCGTGGCCCTGGTCCAGCGCAATCTCGCCGCGCCGGTGGAAGCGCCGGCCGACGCCCTGGAAATGCTCCAGCGCGTGCGCCATCGCCGTGGCCTCGACGCCCAGCTGCCAGCCGATGGTGACGGCGGCCAGCGCGTTCAGCACGTTGTGGCGGCCGGGCAGGTTGAGCTTCACCGGCAGCGCGTCGCCGCGGCCGGGCAGCAACAGGTCGAAATGCATCTCGAAGCCGCGCTGCTGCAGATTGACCGCGCGCACGTCGGCGTCCGGCGTGTCGATGCCGTAGGTCATCACGCGGCGGGTGGTGGATTTCGCCAGCGCGGC
>JAJXTX010000068.1 GCA_021783385.1 Pseudomonadota bacterium | reverse complement strand
GGCCAGGGCTGATGTGTTCGAATACATCGAACGGTTCCACAACCCGAGGATGCGGCGAAGGACTGCTCAGCAGGATCTGAAGTTTTCCACCCTTTCACAACCGTCCGTGATTTCGGGGTAGAACCCCATGGATCAGTCGTGGTGTGCCGATGCACGCTGACCGGAACGGTGATCACGGCCGGCCAGCGCTTCACTGCTCCTAAACAGCCCAACAAAAAGCCGCCCTGCGGCGGCCTTCTGTTCAAACCTGCTTGCAGCAAGAACTCACCCGCGCGAGGCGCGCTTGCGGTCGTTTTCGGTGAGGTGGCGCTTGCGCAGGCGGATCTCCTTCGGGGTGACTTCGACCAGCTCGTCGTCCTCGATGAATTCGAGCGCCTGCTCCAGCGAGAACTTGATCGCCGGCGACAGCTGGATCGCGTCGTCCTTGCCGGAGGCGCGCATGTTGGTCAGCGGCTTGGGCTTGATCGCGTTGACGGTGAGATCGTTGTCCTTGGAGTGGATGCCGACCAGCTGGCCCTCGTACACCTCGTCGCCCTCGGCGGCGAACAGCTTGCCGCGCTCCTGCAGCGGTCCGAGCGAATAGGCCGGCGTGCTGCCGCTGGCGTTGGCGATCATCACGCCGTTCTGGCGCTTGGCGATGGCGCCTTCGGACTTCGGGCCGTAATGGTCGAACACGTGGAACAGCAGGCCCGAGCCCTGGGTCAGGGTGCGGAACTCGGTCTGGAAGCCGATCAGGCCGCGCGCCGGAATTTCATAGTCCAGGCGCACGCGACCGCGGCCGTCGGACTCCATGTTCTTCAGCTGGCCCTTGCGCATGCCCAGGCGATCCATCACGCCGCCCTGGTGCACTTCCTCGACGTCCACTACCAGCTGCTCGATCGGCTCCATCTGCTTGCCGTCGATTTCCTTGATGATGACTTCCGGGCGCGACACGGCCAGTTCGTAGCCTTCGCGGCGCATGTTCTCGATCAGCACCGACAGATGCAGCTCGCCGCGGCCGGAGACCAGGAACTTGTCGGGGTCGGAGCCTTCCTCGACCTTCAGCGCCACGTTGTGCAGCGTCTCGCGCTCGAGCCGCTCGCGAATCTGACGCGTGGTGATGAACTTGCCGCCGCTCTTGTCCTTGTTGCCGGCGAACGGCGAATTGTTGACCTGGAAGGTCATGCTGATGGTCGGCTCGTCGACGGTCAGCGGTTCGAGCGCCTCGGGCGTGTCGAGCTGGCAGACCGTGTCGGAAATGCTGAGGCCTTCCACGCCGGAAATCGCGATGATGTCGCCGGCTTCGGCCTCGGGCACCTCGCGGCGCTCCAGGCCCATGAAGCCGAGCACCTGCAGCACCTTGCCGGTGCGCTTCTTGCCGTGGCGATCCACTACCGAGACCGGCTGGTTGGTCTTGATCTTGCCGCGCTGGATGCGGCCGATGCCGATCAGGCCGACGTAGCTGTTGTAGTCGAGCTGGCTGATGCGCATCTGGAACGGGCCGTCGGGATCGACGGACGGGGCCTTCACATGCTGCATGATCGCTTCGTACAGCGGGGTCATGTCGCCTTCGCGCGCGTTGCTGTCGAGGCTGGCATAGCCGTGCAGGGCGGAGGCGTAGACCACCGGAAAGTCGAGCTGCTCGTTGGTCGCGCCGAGGCGATCGAACAGGTCGAAGGTCTGATCCAGCACCCAGTCGGGGCGGGCGCCGGGACGGTCGATCTTGTTGATCACCACGATAGGCTTGAAGCCCATGTCGAACGCCTTCTGCGTCACGAAGCGGGTCTGCGGCATCGGGCCGTCCATCGCGTCAACCAGGATCAGCACCGAGTCGACCATCGACAGCACGCGCTCCACTTCGCCGCCGAAGTCGGCATGGCCCGGGGTGTCGACGATGTTGATGCGGTTGCCGTTCCAGGTGATCGCGGTGTTCTTGGCCAGGATGGTGATGCCGCGCTCCTTCTCCTGATCGTTGGAGTCCATCACGCGCTCGGCCAGCACGGTGCGTTCGGAGAACGTGCCGGACTGCTTGAGCAGGCAATCGACGAGCGTGGTCTTGCCGTGATCGACGTGGGCGACGATGGCGATATTGCGCAGTTTTTCGATGGACATGGGATCGACTCGGAGCGGCGCACAGGCCGTCGCGCAGGTTTCTTGAAGGGTTAATCGGCGGATTATACGGAGTTGTGTGACAACTTGCCCGCGATTTCGATAATCCATTCATCGACCCGCAAGGCAGACGCCCCGGGGTGCACTGCGGCCTGCGCGTCGCGTCGCACGACGGCAAACAGAATAGCGACACGGCGGGCGCGCCATGCGTGCGCGATGCCGGCATCAATGGCACGGCCGATGTCGGCGAGGTGGCCGTGCTATATCCTCAGCCACGCGCACGTTGCGCGCCTTTGAATCCGCAGGCATGCAGAGACTGGTGGGGGTAATCCGGAGTCGACGACGACAGCTGCCGGGACACGCAGCTGCGCTGGCGGCTGAACGCGTTGCGTGCACAGGGATGACCGGTGGGGCATCGATCGCGTCGTCGCGCCGCCGGCGCTCCTTCCATCTCAACCCGCTCCGCCGATCGGATCGGGGGAGCGGGGGCAGCGACGGATTGCGCCGGAGCCGCGCATGCTGAGCACCAGCATCATTGCCGTCGCCGCGCTGTGCTGGCTGGGCCTGCTGTTCGGAGTGGCGCTGCTGGGTGAGCGTCGCCCGCGGCTGTTCGAGAAGCGCTGGGCGATCGTGTATGCGCTGTCGCTGGCGATCCACTGCACTTCGTGGACGTTCTACGGCACCGTCACCCAGGCCAGCCGCTCCGGCTGGTGGCTGCCGCCGACGTTTGTCGGCGCGATCCTGATGTATGTGTTTGCGCTGAAATTCCTGCGCCGGATGGTGCAGCTGGCGCGTGAGTACAACGCCGGTTCGCTGGCCGATCTGATCGCGGTGCGGCTCGGGCGTCATCCGGGTCTGGCGGCACTGGTCACCGCCGTGGTGGTGATGGGCATCGTGCCGTATGTCGCGCTGCAGCTCAAAGCTGTGGCGATGAGCTACGGCATGTTGAGCCACGGCCAGCTGGCCCAGTCCAAGCCGTGGCAGGACAGCGCGTTGTACGTGGCGCTGCTGATGGCGCTGTTCGCGATGCTGTTCGGCACGCGGCGCGCCTCGACCATGGCGCACAACCGCGGGTTGGTGCTGGCGATGGCGTTCGAGTCGTTGTTCAAGCTCGGCGCGATGCTGGCGCTGGGTACCTTGCTGTTCACCGCATTGCCGGCGGGGCTGCCGGCCACGCTGCCATCGGCACCGGACAGCGGCGGTTTTCCGGCGCTGATCCTGCTCGGCGCGCTGGCCATGTTCACGCTGCCGCACCAGTTCTATGCCGGCGTGGTGGAGTGTCGTGTCGATGGTCATTTGCGCACGGCGCGCTGGCTGTTTCCGCTGTATCTGTTGCTGATCGCGTTGCCGATCCTGCCGTTGGCGCGGATGGGTGGTGCCTTGCTGGGGTCAAGCGGCGTGTCGTCGGACATGTACGTGCTCGCGTTGCCGATGGCGCGCGGCGAACGCGGGCTGGCGCTGCTCGCGTTCCTGGGCGGCCTCAGCGCCGCCACCAGCATGGTGGTGATCGCCACGCTGGCGCTCAGCCTGATGGTGGTCAATCACTTCATCGCGCCATTGCGCGTGCGTGCCGGCTGGGGCCGCGACGAAGCGGGCGATCTGCGCGGTGAATTGTTGAATCATCGTCGCGTGGCGATCCTGGTGGTGATCCTGCTGGCCTGGGCCTACAGCCGGGTACTGGCGCGCAATGAGGCACTGGCCGATATCGGCGCGATCTCGTTTTCCGCGCTGGCCGGATTGGCGCCAGCCTTGCTGGCCGCGGTGTATCGCCCGCAGCTGGGTGCGCGCGCCGTCATGACCGGGCTGGCTGCCGGCAGCCTGGTGTGGTTCTACGCCGTGTTGCCCGCGTTGCTGCCGGCCGCGGGGCCATGGCTGCATCGTGGTCCGTTCGGTCTGCACTGGCTGGCCCCGGATGGGCTGCTGGGGTTGTCCGACTGGAACCGGCTGGGCCGCGCGGTGACGGCAAGTCTGGCGGTGAATGTCGCCGTGATGCTGGTCGTGGCCGGCTCGCGCTTTGGCCGCGCTGCACGTGCGGTCAGCGTGGGTGATGTCGACGTGGCCGAACTGCGCGCGCTGGCGGCGCGTTTCCTGCCGCCCGAACGGGTGGCTCACCTGTTCGACAGCGCGCCACTCAGCGGATCATCCGGCAGCATCCGGGTCGCCGAGGTGGAACACGAACTGGCTGCGGTGATCGGCGCCGCCTCGGCGCGGCTGCTGCTGGAAGTGGTGCACCGGCAGGGCCGCGACGATCTGGATACGGTGGTCGCCATCGTCGGCGAGGCGGCGCAGGACCTGCGCTTCAACCAGCGCGTGCTGGAGGCGGCGCTGGAGAACATGAGCCAGGGCATCTGCGTGGTCGATGCCGAGCTGCGGCTGGTGGCCTGGAACCGTCGCTACGTGACCCTGTTCGATTACCCCGATGAGTTGCTGCAGGTCGGCCGCCCGGTGGCCGACCTGACTCGCTACAACATCGACCGCGGCATGCTCGGCCCGGGCGAGCCCGAACGGCGCGTGCAGCGCCGGCTGGCTTTCATGCGCGCCGGCACCCGGCATCTGTCCGAGCGGCGTTTCCCCGACGGCACCATGGTCGAGATTCGCGGCAACCCGATGCCCGGCGGCGGCTTCGTCGCCACCTTCACCGATGTCACTGCGTTCCGCCAGGCCGAGGCCTCGCTGATCCGCGCCAACGCGACGTTGGAACTGCGGGTGGAGGAACGCACCCGCGCGCTGGCGGCGGCATCGGCCGAGGCACAGCAGGCCAACCAGGCCAAGAGCCGCTTCCTCGCCGCCGTCACGCATGACCTGATGCAGCCACTGCATGCGGCCCAGCTGTTCGCCCACTCGCTCACCGAACACGGTGCCGATGTCGCCACCGCGCGCCATCTCAACGGCGCGCTGGCTGCCACCGAAGGCCTGCTCGCCGGCCTGCTCGACATCGCGCGGCTGGAAGGCGGCCGCCTGCATCCGCAGCTGCGCGGGTTTCCGCTGGCCGAAGTGCTCGATCCGCTGGCCGCCGAATTCCGTGCCATTGCGCTTGAGCGGGGCGTGCGGCTGGACGTGGTGGCCACGCGCGCCTGGGTGCGCTCCGATCCGCAGCTGCTGCGCCGGGTGCTGCAGAACTTCTTGTCAAACGCCTTGCGCTACGCCGAACACGGGCGCGTGCTGCTCGGCGTGCGCCGGCGCGGCGGCCAGCTGCGCGTCGAAGTGTGGGACACCGGCCCCGGCATCGCGCCGGACGAGCAGCAGCTGATCTTCCAGGAGTTCCGCCGTGGCAGCGCCGCCGGCGGGCAGGGGCTGGGACTGGGGCTGTCGATCGCGCAGCGCATGGCCGGTCTGCTTGGCCATCCGCTCGGGCTGCGCTCGTGGCCGGGCCGCGGCAGCGCGTTCCATCTCGACATGCCGCTGGCGCGAACCGCGCTGCGCCCGCCGCCCGCCGTGGATGCGCAGCAGCCGTTGGCCGCCGGCCGCGTGCTGGTGCTGGACAACGAGCCGGCCGCGCTCGCCGCGCTCAGCAGTCTGCTGGGCAGCTGGGGCTGGCAGGTGCATGCCGCACGCAGCGGCGAGCAGGCGCTGGCCGCGCCGTGGCGTGCGGATCTGCATATCCTCGATTTTCACCTCGACGGCGGTCACACCGGGTTGGAGGTGTGGCAAGAACTGCGTGCCAGGCATGCCGACGTGCCGACGGTGATGCTGACCGCCGACCGCGATGGGGAATTGCGCCAGCGGCTGCTGGATGCGGGCCTGCGCGTGCTGTACAAACCCTTGAAACCGCTCGCGTTAAGGCAGATGCTGCAACGCGTGGTGGCCAGTCGGGGGACAGGCCACCCGACGCAAGGAGCCATGGCTGCACCCGTGCACGGTTGATCGGCACGTGCGTTGGATCCATCCGGGACCGGCTGCGGGGGCAGGAGCGAGGGCAGGTCGGAGCAGCGTCGCAGCCCTGTGACCGTGGCCCGGGGTTGCGCAGGCGGCAGCCGCCGCCTGCAGGGGAGGGGCCGCCTGGGGAGGCGCAGCGATGGTTTTCAACTCACTCACGTTCATGCTGTTCTTCGCGATCGTGCTCGGCTTGCACGCGATGCCGTTCCGCTGGACCACACGCAAGATCAACCTGCTGATCGCGAGCTATCTGTTCTATGCGGCGTGGAACCCGCCGTTCGTGATCCTGCTGTGGATCTCCACCGTCGTCGACTGGTGGGCGGCGAAAAAACTGGTGCACGCCGAGCGACCCGTCACGCGGCGCGCGTGGATGCTGCTGTCGGTGGTGGCCAACCTCGGCATGCTCGGCTACTTCAAGTACGGCGGCTTCCTGCTGGCCAACTTCACCGCCCTGATGACAACGCTGGGCGTCGCCTACCAGCCGCCCGCGTTCGAGATCGTGCTGCCGATCGGCATCTCGTTCTACACCTTCGCCACCATGTCCTACACGCTCGACATCTACCTGCGCCGCGCCAAGCCCGCCAGCAACTTTCTCGACTACGCGCTGTTCGTGACCTTCTTTCCGCACCTGGTCGCCGGCCCGATCATGCGTCCGACCGAGCTGGTGCCGCAGTTTGCGCAGCCGCGTCGCGCCACGCCGGAGATGCTGCGCTTCGGGCTGGCGCTGATGACGCTCGGCCTGTTCCAGAAGGTGGTGCTCGCCGACGGCTTCCTCGCGCAGGCGGCGGAGATGGTCTACGACGGCGCGAAGATTCCCGGCACGCTGGATGCGTGGGTGGCGACGCTCGCCTTCAGCGGTCAGATCTTCTGCGACTTCGCCGGCTACTCGACCACCGCGATCGGCGCGGCGATGTGCCTGGGCTTCGCGATGCCGGACAACTTCCGCTTTCCCTATGCCGCCGTCGGCTTCTCCGATTTCTGGCGACGCTGGCACATCACGCTGTCGGCATGGCTGCGCGACTACCTCTACATCCCGCTGGGCGGCAACCGCCATGGCACCGCGCGTACTTATCTGGCACTGATGGCCACCATGCTGCTGGGCGGGCTGTGGCACGGCGCCAGCTGGACCTTCGTCGTGTGGGGCGGCCTGCACGGGCTGTACCTGTCGGCGGAGCGGCTGCTGCGCGCACGCTTCGCCGGCTACCGCCCCGGGCCGCTGATGCTGTTCGGGCTCGGGCTGCTGACCTACGCGCTGATCAACATCACCTGGGTGTTCTTCCGCGCGCACAGCTTCGACAAGGCGTGGTCGGTGCTGGGTGGCATGGCCGGCCGCAACGCGCACGCCGCGCCGATCCTGCCGACGATGCAGCTGGTGATGGTGACGCTGATCGTCGGCGGCATCGTGTGCGCGCACTGGCTGATGCGCCATCGCACGCTGGAGTCGGCGGTGGCGCGGGTGCCGGCGACGGTGCTGTCGGCGACCTGGGCGCTGATGGCTTTTGCAATCGTGATCACACAAGGGGCGGGCAATGCCTTCATCTATTTCCAGTTCTGATCCGTCCTGCGCTGACGGGTCTGCTGACGACACCGCGGCGGCGGCAGCGACCGATGGCGCCGCAACGGAGCGCTTCGAGCGTCCGGGCTTTGTCCGCCAGACCGCCTCCGACCGGCCCGGCGTGGCGCAGCCGGTGCCGGAGCGCGATATCCCGGCGCGACCGTGGCGGCAAATTTCGCTCGTCGCCCTGCTGCTGTTCGCGCTGCTGCTGACGGGATGGGAACTCTACTGGCGCGCCTACGGGGCGCAGCCGTCCTACCGCAACAGCAACGGCGAGTGGGCGCAGCAGCGGCGGCACATCGACAGCGGCGAGGGCGGCAAGACGGTGCTGATCGGTTCCTCGCGGGTGCTGTTCGACGTGCAGCTGCCGGTGTGGGAAAAGCTCGCCGGCGAGCGGCCGATCCAGCTGGCGCTGGAAGGCACCTCGTCGGTGCCGGTGCTGGAGGATCTGGCCGCCGATCCGAACTTCACCGGTCGCCTGCTGGTGGGCGTGGCACCGGAACTGTTCTTCAGCGGCTTCGCCTATCGCGGCGATGCAATTGCCTACTACCACAAGCAAAGCCTCACCCAGCGCAGCGGCAACTGGCTCTCCATGCATCTGCTGGAGCCGGTGTTCGCCTTCGACGATCCCGACTTCGCCCTCGCCACCGTGGTCAAACGACAGGCGTGGCCGCCGCGTCCGGGGCTGCAGCAACGCACCGACGTGCGCAAGTTGAGCGTGTCGGATGCCGATCGCAACACGCACATCTGGAGCAAGGTCGAAACCGACCCGCAGTACCGCGCGCTGGCACGCAGCATCTGGGCCCAGCATTTCGACGGCCCGCCGCCACCGAACATGGACACGCCGGCCAAACTGCACGCAGTGATCGACGCGCAGATCCAGCGCGCCGTGGTGGCGGTGGCGAAACTGCGCGCGCGCGGCGTGCAGGTGCTGTTCGTGCGCCCGCCCAGCGCGGGCCGCTACCTCGCCTTCGAAAACCAGGTGTTCCCGCGCGCGCAGACGTGGGATGTGCTGCTCAAGCGCACGGGCGCCCCCGGCATCCACTTCCAGGACTATCCCGAGCTGCAGGGCTACAACCTGCCCGAATGGTCACATCTGGCCGCCGCCGACGCGCAGCGTTTCACGGCGGTGCTGTACGGGATCGTCGAGCGGAAGTATTGGCGGCGCGCGCCGTGAAAAGGGTAGAGGCGGTGCAAAACATTGCCCGCATCGTGGAGAGACAACCGCGACACTGAAAACCATTTCCTTCGAGCCGGCAGACCATCACGGTTCAGTCGATGCGCAGACCGGATACCCCACCGCCGGGCTGGAAACCGGCGCCCCCATTCTTCATCATCGACGGCCTCGGCGCGGTTGCCCGCGC
The DNA here is from genome assembly GCA_021783385.1 of Pseudomonadota bacterium. Taxonomy (GTDB): domain Bacteria; phylum Pseudomonadota; class Gammaproteobacteria; order Xanthomonadales; family Rhodanobacteraceae; genus Rhodanobacter. The sequence continues at coordinate 2,331 of JAJXTX010000068.1, read as the reverse complement.
ACGGCATGCCGCAACTGGCCCGCGATACCGGGTTGCGCCGCGGGAGCCCTGACAAGGCACCCGGCAGCTGGGGCAAACCCGAGTGCGCCACCCTCATGAAAAACCATCCAGGCGTCGGGCATCCAGGTTGCGGCTGGGGTGGCACTCGGTTGAGACGCCGCTTGGTCGGAATAGGTCAAGACAAGGACGTTTGCTGCAAGCTGTCGTCGCGCTACTTCCCGCTCTTGCCGCCAATATCCACAAACGGTACCGCACCGTTGCCGCCGACGTACTGCGGCAGCACGCCGTTCCAGTGCTGGATCGCGTAGAACTTGGTGTAGAGGGGGTTCGCCTGCATCGCCTGGCCGACGAGCTGGATGGCCTTGGCCTGGGCGGTGGCTTCCAGCACGGTGGATTCGGCGATGCCCTTGGCCGATTCAATCTTCGCCTGCGCCTCGGCCGCCGCGGTGACGGTTTTCTGTTCGCCTTCGTATTTTTTCTGCAGCACGGTGTTCTGCGCCTGCACCGCCTCGGCCTTGGCCTTGACCGCCTGCTCCACCGAAGCGGAGAACACCGGCGAGTACTTGATCCCGGTGAGTTGCAGGTCGATCACGTTGATGCCGAACAGCCGCTGCAGGGCTATCGCCACTTCCTTTTTCATCTGCTCGGTGATCTGTGCGCGCGAGTCCGACACGTTCAGCGTGTTGTATTTGGCGAACACCGCCAGCGCGCGGTCGCGGATCACCGGCACGATGGTCGATTCGATATCGGTGTTGCCGGTCTTGCCGACGTCATACAGCAGGTGCATCACGGCGGTCGACGGGATCTGGTAGATGACCGAGATACTGATGTCGACCGACTGGTTGTCGTTGGTGTAGACGTTCAGGTCGGGCAGGGTGTAGGTCGACTGCGAGGTCTGCAGGAAATCGGCCGTCTCCAGAAACGGCAGTTTGAAGTGCAGGCCGGTGCCCAGCGGCTGTTTGGTGGTGACGGTGCCGCCGAGCCAGCGCACGGCGGCCATCTCGCTCGGTGGCACCACGAAGAACGAGCTGGACAGGACGATGATCGCCAGCACAACGATTGCGCCGATGCTGACAACACGTGTGCTGATGCCCCGATACATGGTGCGGTTCCCCTGTGAGTGATGTGTGGTGAGGTGTGCGGCGGCTCACTCTATGCCAGATCGCCGCTGCCGCAAGCTTTCCGGCGAGCAGGCCCCAGGCGAGCGCGGCCGGTGGCATTTTTTCAGCCTATCCGCGCCGACTCGCCCCACTCCAGCGAACGCAGCAACATGCCTGCCTGCGTGCGGTTCTTTACCTTGAGTTTCTCGAAAATCACGGTGACATGGGTCTTTACCGTGTTCTCCTGGATCGCCAGGCGGTCGGCGATCTGCTTGTTGAGCAGGCCTTCGGCGAGCAGGACAAGCACGCGTGACTGCTGTTCGGTGAGGCGGGCGAGGCGGCTGGCCAGGTCGACGTCGGCCGGGTTGGTGGGCAGCGCGGCAACGGCAGCCGCGAGGCCTGGCGGCAACCAGCTGCCGCAGGCAAGCACGCTGCAGATCGCTTCGCCGATCTCGGCGGGGCTGGCGCTCTTCGGGATGAAGCCGGCAGCGCCGTGATCGAGCACGCGGCGTACGATGCGCGGTTCGTCGTGGGCGGATACCACCAGCACCGCCACGCCGGGATGCTGGCCGCGCAGGGCGGCCAGCCCGGACAAGCCCTGGCTGCCGGGCATGTGCAGGTCGAGCAGCACCAGGTCGACCTCGGGCTCCGCGGCCAGTACCGCCAGCACGCCGGCGAGATCCGCGGCCTCGTGCACGCTGCACTCAGGCAGGTTTTCGCTGGCTGCCAGACACAGCGCGGCGCGGAACAGCGGATGGTCGTCGGCAATAAGCAGGCTGGTCATGGTGTGGACGGTAACGGGCGGCGGCGCTGTCGTCGAGTTCAGTGCGTGATGCGGCCCAACGCACCGCAGGGCTTTCGCACAGTGGCGAGTGCCGTCATGCTGGCCCTGGGCGACCGGATGACACGGGCCTGTTGCCTGTTGCACGTGCTGATGCGCCCCCCCGTATGAAGGAACCTGTGATGCGCGAAGCCGACTACGGCGAGGTCATGCTCACCGAGCACCGCGGTGCCGACGACCTGCTCAGCGCGGGTCTGAGCCTCGCCGGTCTTGCCGGTGCGCCGTCGCCGTTCGCGCAGCCACAGGATCCGACCGCGGCCGAGCTGCGTCGGCGCGCGATCCAGTCCAACTGGAAGGGCATCGCCGATCTCGGCCCGCTGGGCGGCTATGGCACCGTGTACGGCGATGTGCCGGATGTGCCGGGACGCGAGTACCAGGCGTTCGCGCGCC
>JAJXTX010000067.1 GCA_021783385.1 Pseudomonadota bacterium | reverse complement strand
AGGTGTCGGGTATTCATGCGGTACTCCTGGTGGATGCGTTCAAGGATGGGCGGCCTGACGTTTGCAGTCATTCGTCGAAACTGCGCAGCCGCCGCTGGCGGCGGCTGCGCCTGGAACGGTGCAGACCGGGTGGCCTGCGACCGTTGTGCTGCGGGTGACCCGGCGTTACTGGATGCCGGCATCGGCATCAGCATTGGCATCCGCCTGCGCCGAGGCCGAGACGCCACTGCGGTGGGCCGAGCCGCTGGCGCCGGCGTGGCCGCCGCCGCTGGCCGAGCCGTGCATGCCGCGCGCCGCGGCGGCCGTCGTCGTGCCCAGGCCCGAGGCATCAGCCGCGAGGCTGCGACCGGCGCTGCCGCCGGTCGCAGCCGACTGCATGCCGGTTGCGGCGGCATGGCGGGCGGTACTGGCGGCAACATGCTGCGCGCGGTTCAGCGCGTTCCCGCTGTCGCTCTTGATGGTCGAGACCGCGGAACGCGTCGAGCCGGCGGTGCGCTGGGCGACACTCGCGGCGGTATCACCGGCAGCGGCCGCCGAGGAATCGACGTTGCCCGCTGCGGATGCGTCCAGCGCCGCGCTGCCAGCCAGCGTCCCGCTGCCCTGGCTGCCGACGCCGCTGGCCGTGCCGGCAACCCCGGCCGCGGTGCCCTCGACCGAACCGACAGCCTGCCGCGCGCTGTTCGCAGCGGCACCGGCGGTGGAGGCGGCGCCCGCACGGGCGCGCTGGCTGAGGCGCGCCGCACGGCTCGCGGCATCCACATGGCCGGGGATGGCGGCATCAAGGTTGCCCGCGCCATGCATCGAACCGGCGACCCCGCCCATCGCGGAAGGCACCGAGCCGGCCAGCGCGCCGTTCAGGCCGCCCGCCAGCGCGCCGCCGCCCAGCACCTGGGCATGCAGCGGGGCCATCATCGCCAGGGCAAGGGCACCCGCGATCAGGGGAGTGCTGAAGGTCTTGGTGGGAAGAGAAGGATTTCGCATGGTGAGGATCTCCTGCCGACGGCCTGTCCGCGGCTTCCAAGATCCATTACGTACGGCGCTCGGCGATCCTTCCCTGCGAGCCGATCCGATTCGGTTCGCGTTAAGGTTCAGGGCGACAGCAGGCCGAAGCCGCAGCGCGGGTCACGACCCGGAGGCCCGAGGTCGCGGGCCTCGCTGGCCAGATGCTGCAGAACCTGCGCGGCAGCACCCGGCTGGGGCGCATCCAGCAACTGGGCCGCCCGCCGCGCCACGATCGGCGAAGCGAACGAGGTGCCACGCATCGCGTCGCGACCGTGGCCGATCACGCCGGACGCGCAGAACGCCACCTGACTTCCGCTGGCCGACTCCGGCAGCACGCGGTCATGCGCGTCGACACCGCTGACGCCGATCACGCCGGGGTAGGCCGCAGGAAACAGCGGCGGCGCGGCGGGACCATCGTTGCCGACCGCCGCAACCAGCACGTGGCCGCTCGCGATCATCACCTGCACCGCGCGCGCGAGCACCGGGTTGTCGGGGCCGACCAGGCTGATGTTGATCACCGGCACGCCTTCGCGCGCCATCCACGCCAGCGCAGCCACCAGGCCAGACGTTTCGCCACCCACAACGCCGCCGCACCAGAGGTTGGCGGCATACAGCGTGTCGGGATCGCCATCGACCAGGCGCGTCGCCACCTCGGTGCCATGGCGCGACACCGCTGCCGCCTGGCAGCCATACGGCTCGATGCGCGCGCGCGCCAGCGCGGGGGCAGCCGGGTCCACGCCGCCATCGACCAGGCCCACCCGGTGCGGCACGCCGCCGGAGCCGGGCGGCTCGGCGCTCGCCTGGCTACCTTCGCCGGAACCGCCGGCAGGCAGATAAATATGCTGGTAGGCGAAGCTTGCGCCCGGCGCCGCCTGCTGCAATGCCCGCAGCGCCTGCGCCTCACTGCGCCCGCGGGTGTCGCGCAGGATCACCAGATCCAGCCCCAGAGCCGCATCCGCGGACGCCTGGGACTCCGCCACAAAGCCGTCTGCCTGCACCGCAGCGCGCTGGGCGGCCGACAGGCCGAGCGCGAGAAATTCGCCGCGCAGGACCGGCGCGCCGCGGGGATCGAGCGTCACGCGGCGAGGCTCCGCGCGCAGCAGGGCGTTGACCTGCGCTTCCCGGGTCAACGCCAGCGGCCCGCGCAGCAGATCATCCAGGTGCGCCAGCGCCGGCGTCGCGGGGATCGAGGGAAGTGTGGGCACATGTCGCGCCGCCGGCAGGGGCGGCAGGCCGGGCATGCCGGCGCCGGGAAGATGCAGCTCCGGCAGACCCCGCGGCGGCCCATGCAGCTGTGCGCGCACGGGTCCGGCACCGCCCATGGCAAGCGCCAAAGACAGCACGGGGACCAGCATGGCGAGCGGGCGTGGCATCGGCGTGTCGCTACAGCCAGGAGTTTGACGACCGAATGCTAGCATTGGCGGGCTTTACGCTCCCCAACCTCGCCGCTGCGGGCGAGGGAAGGAATTCCCCCCTTCAGACGTAGTGGAAACGAAAGACGTGGATTCGAGTCAGGCCGTACGCGAGGGACTGCTTCCGCTGCTGCCGCGCCTGCGCCGACTGGCGCGGGCGCTGGCAGGCCAGGCCGCCGATGCCGACGATCTGGTGCAGATCGTGCTGGAGCGCGCACTGACCCGGGCGGCGCAGTGGCGGCCGGACGCCGCGCTGGACAGGTGGGTGTTTGCGATCGCGCGCAACGCCTGGCGGGATGAACTGCGCGCGCGCGGCAGGTCGCAAAACCTGTTCGCGCCCGAGGAAGCCGGAGTCACGGCAGCGGACGGCACCAGTGCACCCGCGCAGACGCTGGATCTGGCGGCGGCGCTGGCCGCGCTGCCACCGGACCATCGCGAAGTGGTGGCCCTGGTGCTGGTCGAAGGCCTGTCGTACAGCGAGACCGCCGACCTGCTGGGGGTGCCGGTGGGAACCGTCACCAGCCGTCTGGCGCGCGCCCGCGCCACCCTGCAAGCCCATCTTGGGAAGGACACATGAAACCGATCGACGACGACACCTTGCAGGCTTACGCAGACGGCGAGCTCGACGCGGAAGGCGCCGCGCGGATCGACGCCGCACTGGCGTACGACGAGGTGCTTGCGAGCCGCGTGCAGCAGTTGCGCGCACTGCGCGCGCAACTGCAGGCCTTGTTCAACCCGGTGCTCGACGAGCCGGTGCCGGCGCATCTCTCTGCCCTGTTGCGACCGGCATCCCTGCAGGCGCCGACGGCGGCCACGGCGTTCGTCGCCGCGTCGGCTCGGCGCGGATTCGGCGCGGGCCGGCGCCGCACATCCCGCCGCTGGCTGGTGCCGGGCGCCGCCGTGGCCGCGTCGATCGCGGTGCTGGCCGTAGCGCTGTGGTGGCACGGCGGCAACGGCCTGGTGCGCATGCACGACGGCCGGCAATTCGCGGCGGGCGCCTTGTCCCGTGCGCTCGACGAGTCGCTGGCGAGTGAACCCGATCCGCGCGCCTCGATCGCCATCGGTCTGAGTTTCCGCGGTGCCGACGGACACATCTGCCGCACCTTCGTCCACAGCTCAAAGCCGGCGCTGGCTGGCCTGGCCTGCCATGACGCTGAAGGCTGGTCGCTGCCCGTGCTGAGTGCAGCTGAAAAAACCGCAGGCGGCGAACTGCAACAGGCCGCCAGTGACTTGCCGCCCGCCGTCCAGGCCGCGGTCGATGCGCGCATCCGCGGCGAAGCCTTCGATGCCCGGCAGGAGCGCGCGGCGCGCGATGCCGGCTGGCGCTAGGCCGGCGGGGCGCCTGGGGTCGATCCGCGCAGCGACCTGTCAACGGCTGGCCCGGCGGGTTCGGCTGAACAGGCGCTCTTCGCATGACCATCCAGACGTCCGGCGAGGTTGGATGGCGATCGCGCGTACGTATCGCGGTGAAACCGGCCACCCCGGAGGTTCGGAAACTGCCGCGTGTCGGCGACCAAACTGGCTGCCACGCAACCGCGCAGATCTGGCGCGAGGCGGAGTGAAATCCGGACTGATCCAGCGGACGCGATCAACAGGAGCTGGCATCTGCGGGGCTGGCTGATGACCCGCTCCGGTCAGGAGTGCCGTTCACTACCAAGATATGCGGGAATCCAGTAGATTTCCGAACGGGCTCGGCCAAGCGTGCACGGCTCAGTTCGGGGGGCTGAAGCCACACCTTCTGCGCAGGTCGCGGCGGTCGCCGCGCTTGCACATTTTCGTCCGATTGCCTGGGGCCGCTGGAGCATGCGTAGCTTGTTTGACGGCCTGCGTAGCCGTTTGATGGCACTCGTTGTGCTGGCTGTGTTGCCAGGCTTCGTCGTCGGAGCGCTCAACGCGGTTGGCATGATGGAGCACGCCCAGGAAACCGCACGGGCCTCCCTGATGCGCGCCCTCGAACGCGTGACGCGCGCCTCCGCGACCGCTGTCGAACAGGCGGCCTCGGACATCACCGTGGCGACCAGCCACATGTCGGGGCACGAGAGGGCTTGTCCGGCGGCTCTGATGAGCTTTGCGCGTCAGAGTCCCGAGTATCTCGATGTCGGGATCGCAGGCAGCAACGGGCAAATAGTGTGTGACCTGCCACAACCGGGCAGGGTCGGGACACCGGTTGATCGCAAACTCGTACAACTTGCCCTGGGCACGCCCGCGCGTTCCATCAGCGCACTGGTCACGGCCCCGGGAGAACGGCTACCTCGTCTCGTCGTCTTGCGCGCCCTGCGCACTGTCGGTGTCGCGAGTCAGGTCGTCTACGACTCGGTCAGATTCAGCCAGGCGTTCAGCCTCGCCACTGACCCCATCGCGAAGGAAGCCCGAGTCGTCATCGTCGATACGAGCGGTCATAGCAGCGAGCTGGAGACGGCAGCAGGGCAGCGCTTGAAACCATTGTCTACTGGTGACCTTTCACGTCTGGGCATACAAAGGGGCCTCGCACCAACGGCGGGGCCGTCTATCTTCCGGGCCGGAACCAGCCTGATCGCATTGATTCCGTTGGGCGCGGCCGGCATGCCTGACGGCGTCATGCTGGACATCGCTCGCCAGGATCTGTACCGGGGAGCCTGGCATCAACTTCGTGTCAGCGTCACGCTGATGTTTTTGGCGCTGCTGCTCATTCTCGTCCTCGTGTGGTTCGCCAGTGAACGCCTGATCATGCGGCCCGCGTTGTTGTTGACGCGTGCAGCCGATCGCCTGGCGCTCGGCGACCTGGGTACGCGCACCGGCCTGCCAGCTGGCCATAGCGAGTTTTCCCGGGTAGCCATGGCCTTCGACCGGATGGCGGAGGGCATCCAACAGCGCACCCAGGAGAACATCCTGCATTTGCGGACGCTGAAGCGGGCCAATCAGCTTCAAGCGGTCTTGGCGGCCATCAACGCCGCCATCTTGCGTCGCGAAAGTACCGCACAGCTGTTGGATACCATTTGTAACAGCGCGTGCGCAGTCGATGGACTTCCCCTCGCATGGGTCGGCGAGGCGAACACCGAAACCAGGCTGCTCAAGCCCGTCAGTTGGGCAGGACCCGAGTCCTCCTTCCTGGCCGATCTGGTCGTGTCGCTGGACGACAAGGTTGCCGAAGGCCGGGGGCCCGCTGCGACAACCGCACGGACTGGCACCGTGTCCGTCAACAATCATTTTCTCGCGGACGCATCGACCGCGGCATGGCATGCGCTTGGACGACAGCTCGGCATCGGATCGGCCCTGGCCGTGCCGATGGGAGTCACCACGGAGGGGCGACGCCGGGTCCTCACTCTCTATGCGCGCGAGGCAGACTACTTCACTTTCGAGGAGATCCAGCTCATCGAACAGGTGGCCCAGGACGCCGCCTTCGGGTTGCACTTGATCGCCACCGAGCAGGTCCTGGCGCATGCGAGCAGTCACGACCCCATCACCGGATTGCCCAATGATGTGCTCCTGAAACAGCGGCTGGGGGATGCCATTCGTCACGCTGAGGTCAATCGGAAAAAGGTGGTGATCAGCGTTCTGGAAATCGGCTTCCAGCATGTCGTAAGCCAATGGGGTACGCAGCAGGGGCATGCCTTGTTCAAGCGGGCGGGAGAGGAGATCAAGGCACTCCTGCCAGCGATGGATATGGTCGGGGTTCTGACCGGGGCTCGCTTCGCGATCATCATGAGCGATATCTCCGACATGGATACGGCCGAATGGCGGATAGCGGCGGTCGTCGACCGACTGCGCGCGCTGCGCGTGCCAGCGACGCATGGATACATCACTCCCATGGCAAGGGTCGGAGTCGCGGTCTACCCCGATGATGACCAGGGCCATGAAGATCTGATCGATCAGGCGTTGGAAGCTCTGACCCAGACAGATCGAGATGGCGAGGAATCAATCCGCTTCTTTGCGCCGGATATCAGCCTTGCCTTGCAGGAGAGCCGTGGGCTTGCGCAGGAGTTGCATGGCGCCATTGACCGGAACGAACTCATTCTGCACTACCAGCCGATCGTCAACCTTGCGACGGGCGCCCTGCGCGGTTTCGAGGCATTGCTGCGCTGGATGCATCCGACGCGAGGCGAAATCTCTCCGGAGCGATTCATTCCGCTGGCAGAGAGCAGCGGCCTCATCGCGGCGATCGGCGAATGGGTCGTGGAGCAAGCGGCACGGCAAGCAGCCGCATGGGCACACCAGGGGGCCACGGGCCTATCCATAACGATCAATGTATCCGCTGTGCAGCTGCGCGACGTTCATTTTGCACAGCGGATCCGCCTGCTGCTGGACTCTCCCGGTTTGCGATGTACCGCCGTGCGGCTCGCCATGGAAATCACTGAGAGCCAGCTGCTCGTAGACATCGAAAAGAGCATCGCGTTACTCAACGAACTCAAAGCTCTGGGGATTGCCATCATCATCGATGACTTCGGCACCGGCTACTCATCGCTCAGCTATCTGCATCGTTTGCCGCTGGACGTCCTCAAGATCGACAAGTCATTCACCAGGAATATCGATACCCGTCCGCAAGATCAGAAACTCGTGGCAGGAATCCTGGCACTGGCCCAGTCCCTTGACCTCGAAACGGTGGCCGAAGGCATCGAACGTACCGAGCAGCTGGAGGTCGTCAAGCGCATGGGCTGTACCTATGGACAGGGCTTTCTTTACGACCGCGGTTTGTCAGCCGGCGACATTCAGCACAAGTGGCTTCGACGGATGTCACCGCGCCCGGAGGTGGATGTCGGCGGCTTCATCCTGCCATTGTGACTACGGGTTTCACCCCGTTTTCGTGACCGGCTTCGCTGCCTCCATGGACTGCCCCGGGATCGCAAGCACTTTCCTGAGGGATTGTGTCGAACGGCGGAAATGGACCGACGTCTGCCGGTGCGCGCGCGATGCATGTTGAATTAGTGCCCCGTCGTCGAAGCGTGCGGGCGTCCTTTACTCATTTCGCAGGAACGGTGCCGGCCGGAATGATCACAGCCAAGGCGCGAATTTGTGACAGGGAAAATGGTGCGCTCGGCGGGATTCGAACCCACGACCACCGCCTTCGGAGGGCGGTACTCTATCCAGCTGAGCTACGAGCGCACGGTGCCTGCGCGACGTCAGCAGCCGAGGGCTTGCGTCGCGGGAACGCAGTATAGCGGAGGTTGCCGGCGGGCACGACCGTGGCTGCCTGCAGGCGTGGCGGATGGCGTGACAGGCCGTGATGACGACATCCATGCATGCGGCCTGGCACGTGCGGTTGTCGAGCTCACGCTTGCTGCAGTGTTTTGATCGCACGGTTGACCCGGTGTCCAGCAAGAGCCGGCGGGCCGTGCCCGCCCTACCCCGGCATGAACCCGACGTGCGCAAAAAGTCGACGGACGCTGCCCGCCCTGCCAGGCGCGAACCCGTAGGGCGGGCACGGCCCGCCGGCTTCCAGCCGCAGCGCGTCGCCTGGCGCGGCGGAGCGATGCGCTGACGTTCCTCAGCGCGGCTTGAGCAGCGCGTCGAGCGTGTCGGGCTTGCTGGTGTCGCGTACCAGGTGCGGGTACTTCAGGCCGCCGTGGTAGTCGATGCGCACGGTCTTGTATTCGTCGAAGTTCTTCAGCAGCAGCTCGACCGGCTGGCTCTTGTCCGTGGCCGCGGCGGCGACGGCGTCGGTGAGCGCCTCGCTGCTGTATTCGTGGCCGTTGACGGCGACCACCGTCATGCCCGGCGCGACGCCGGCCTTGAACGCCGGACCGTCCCACAGCACGTCGGCGATGGCGCCGCCCTTGCCCACCGAGAGGCCGAGCGAGTAGGTGAGATCGGCGAAGTGGCGGTAGGCCTCCACCGCCTTCACCGCGGCGGAGGGCTGGTCGGTATAGACCAGCTTCCAGCCGTGCGCTTCGATGCCGCCGATCAGCGGGCCATGGCCGTCCAGACGGCTGCGCAGGTAGCTGGCCCAGTCGAACGGCTGGATCGCGTTGAGCGTCTTGACCACGTCGTCGAAGGTGTAGGTGCTGGTGACGAAGCTGCCGTTGTCCATGCCGAAGAACGCCTTGGCGAAATCGTCGATGGTGTGCTTGCCGTGGCTCAGCGCGCGCAGCTTGCCGTCGACGTCGAGCCAGATCATCTGGCCGGCGGAGTAGTAGTCCTCGCTGCCCTGGTAGTTGCGGTACGGCAGCGGCGCGCGCTCGGCGATGATCGGGTCGTTGGTGGTGTCCTGCACGTTGCGCCAGCTGGCCAGGCCCGGGCGACCCTTGTCATAGGTGGCGGCCACGTAGGCCAGCATGTCGCGCGTCTGCTCGGCGTTCCACAGGCCCGAGCGCGCGGCCATCACGTAGCCCCAGAACTGGGTCTGGCCCTCGTACACCCACAGCAGCGAGTCCTGCATCGGCACGTTGAAGTTGGGCGTCCACAGGTCGGCCGGGCGGCGGAACTTGCCGTCCCACGAGTGGTTGAACTCGTGCGGCAGCAGGTCGCGCATCAGCACGTTTTTGTCCCACTCGGTGAAATAGCCGGTGCCCACGCCGTCCTCGCTGGACTGGTGATGCTCGAGCCCGTTGAAGCCCATCTTGTCGCTCAGCGAGAACAGGAAGTCGTAGTGGCTGTAATGGTGCGCGCCGTACAGCTTGTACATCTGCTGCACCAGGTTCCGGTGCGCCTGCAGCTGCGCCGGGGTGATCGCCAGATACTTCGGCGCATCCGCCACGATGTCCATGTGCACGGGTGTCTTGGCGCCCGGATCGAGGTCGACGCGCTTGAAATAGAGTCCGGCGAAGATCGGCGAATCGACCAGCGTGTTGTAGGTGGTCGGCTTGAAATTCACCGTGTCGCCGTCGCGCGAGGCGACCTCCAGCGCGCTGCCGAACTGCCAGCCGGCGGGAAATTTCACGCTGGCCTGGGTGGTGATGTCGCGGCTGTAGTAGCCGGCCGGATACAGCGTGTTGGCGTTCCACTGCAAATTGAGCATTTCCGGCGTCATCACCACGCGGCCTTCTTGCGGGTTCTGCGGCGAGAGGTACTGGAACGCCACCTCCACGCTGCTGATGCCCTGAGGTACGGTGACGTGAAAGGCAAACACGTTCAGCGGGTCGCGCAGCCACGGCAGCGTCTTGCCGTTGGCGGTCACCACCAGGCCGGCCAGCTTGTCGATCGGGCCGCTCGGCGAGTGGTTGCCCGGCAGCCACTGCGGGTACAGCAGGGTCAGCGGCCCCGAACGCACCGGCAGCGTCTCGTGCACGCGGAAGATGCGGTGCGCCACGTCGGTGGCATCCACGCGGATCTGCAGGGTGCCCGGATACGGCACATCCTGCGGCGCCGGGACATCCGCCAGCGCGGCGAAGCTGGCCAGGCCGAAGGCGCTGGCGAGGAAGGCGGTAGCAAGACGGGTGACTTTCAAGCGATTCTCCGATGGACTGAGGGCGAAGCCGACGCGGAGAAACCTGCCGCGACATGGACTAGATGGCGGATGCTAGCCCCGAGTCGCCACGCTTAACCCATGCCGAAGGTCACGACCGGCGTCGGGAAAGGCCGCAGGCGCGCGAATCGCGCCGATAATGGCACCTATCTTGCTTAATCTCAGACGATGGCGGGTTTCCGCTCCGCCCACGAGACCCCGCATGCTCGCCCTGTTCGTCAGCGTCCCGCCGGGCGCCGACCCGAATCAGCGCCGCGAATTCACGCATTACCTGGCGCAGCGCATGCGCCCGGTGATCCATGCGCTGCTGCTGGTGGCGGTGTTCGGCTACGTCGCTGCCGCCACCGCCAGCGCGCTGGCCGCGGCCAGCACAGTACCGCTGTGGCTGCGGCTGGCGCCGGCGCTGCCGCTGCTGGTGGTCGCCGCGTGCGCTGGGCGTGCGCGGCGCCCGTGGCAACTCAGCATGCTGACGCTGAGCTGCGTGGTGCTGCTGGAGATCGGCAGCAACCTCAACGGCATCGACCGGCTGCAGGGCCTGCCGTGGGTGATGCCGGGCACCTTGCTGATACCGGTGGCCTCGGCGGCGATCTGGCTGGCACGCTGGGATTTCATCGCCGGCATGGTGCTGTGCGGGCTGGGGCCGATGCCGATGCTGCTGCTTGGCGATGCCGATGGCGCCCAGGTTTTCCCGTATCTGGTCTACCTGGTGATCGCCATCGTGTTGGCCAGCGTGCTGCGCTCCTTCATGGCGCGCATGCAGTTCGAGCATTTCCGGCTGGAGCGGCAGCTGCGCGAGCAGGCCAGCACCGACGGCCTCACCGGCCTGCTGTTGCGCAACCGCTTCCTGGAGCTGGCGCGGCTCGCGCTGGACGAGGCGCGCCGCCAGCAGAAGCCGGCTTGCATGCTCTATCTGGACGCCGACCGATTCAAGCAGCTCAATGATGACCACGGTCACGCCGCGGGCGACGCCGCATTGGTCGCACTGGCTCCCGCGCTGCGCGCGCAGACGCGCCCGGGCGACCTGATCGGGCGCATCGGTGGCGAGGAATTCGGCTTGCTGCTGCCCGGCCTCGACCTGGCGCAGGCCAACCAGCGGGCCGAACGGCTGCGTGTGGCCGTGCACGAGATCCAGCGCCCGGACGGCCCGCTGACCGTCAGCATCGGTGTGGCCGCCCGCCGCGCGCCCGAGGAGCCGCTCGAATCGCTGCTGGCGCGCGCCGACAAGGCCATGCGCCAGGCCAAGGCCGACGGCCGCGACCGCATCGTCTGCGCCTGAGCCACCGCGCACACGCGGCGGCGCGTTTCAGGTGCGGCTGGCCAGCTTGCTGTGGCGGATGCCGTAGCCGAAGTAGATCACGCAACCCAGCACCATCCAGATCACGAAGCGCTCGTAGGTGATCCACGGCAGACCGTAGATCAGCACCGCGGAAAACACGAT
>JAJXTX010000377.1 GCA_021783385.1 Pseudomonadota bacterium | reverse complement strand
CCGCCCCAATGCTCCGCAGCGCCGGGCTGCTCATGCAGCTGAGTGCGATCGCGGTCAGCAGCACGCCCGCGCCGGTGAACAGCGCGGGCAGCGAGATCACCTTGAGCAGGCTGCCGGCGACGGCGGCGGAGAGTGGGCCCAGGCCCATGAAGGTGAACATCAGCACGCTCATGCTGCGGCCCATCATTTCCAGCTCCACCCGGCGCTGGATCCAGCCGACGATGGCGATCTGCGCGATGCCCGCGCGCATGCGGGTGCCGGCCAGCAGCACGGCGCCGCCGGGGGTCGAGTGCACCAGCGCCAGCGCGGCGAGGCTGTCGATGGTCAGCACCATCAGGCCGAGCCGACCCCTGACCCACCGCGTCGCGAAACTGCTGCCGCTTCGCGAGGAGGCGGAACGCTCATGATCCACACGCGCTCTACCGGGATTTCGGCCAGGACAGCTGGTTCGCGGGAAGCTTGCCGGTGGGATCGTAGCCCCGGACACGATGCGGGCGCTTCGGCATCGCCAGATGAACCGCCATCCGGGCCACTCGAACCAATCCGCCTGCCATGGGTCGGGTCGTGTCGCTGGCGTGGAGTTGCTAAGGTTGTGCACTTTCCAGCCAAGGGATCGCCGATGCCGATGCGCCCGATCACGCTGTTCGCCTCGCTTGCCCTGCTCTGTGCCACTGCGGTGACACCGCCGCTGAGAGCCGCCGAGCTGGCCATACCGCCCATCCAGTATCACGAGCGCACGCTGGCCAACGGGCTGCAGGTGCTCAGCGTGGAGGATCACGCCAGCCCTACCGTGGCGGTGCAGATGTGGTACCACGTCGGCTCGCGCGACGATCCGCAGGGGCGCTCGGGCTTTGCGCATCTGTTCGAGCACCTGATGTTCAAGAGCACCTTGCACATGCACGCCGAGCAGATGGACCGGCTGACCGAGGACGTCGGCGGCGCCAACAACGCCTCCACCGGCGATGACGTCACCAACTATTTCGAGGTGGTGCCGAGCAATTATCTGCAGACGCTGCTGTGGGCCGAGGCCGAGCGGCTGTCCAACCTCAAGGTGGACGAGAAGAATTTCGTTTCCGAGCGCGCGGTGGTGGAGGAGGAGTACCGCCAGAGCGTGCTGGCCAACCCATACGGCAGGCTGTTCAACGCGATCGATCCGATGTCGTACACGGTGCATCCGTACCGGCGCCCGACCATTGGCAGCATCCCCGACCTGGAAGCGGCCTCGCTGGCCGACGTGATCCGGTTCCACAACACCTACTACCGGCCCGACAACGCGACCCTGATCGTGGCCGGCGACTTCAACCCGCAGCAGCTCGATGCGTGGGTCGACCGCTATTTCGGCGGCATCGCGAAGCCCGCGACGCCGGTACCGCAGGTGACCGCGCAGGAGCCGCCGCGGAAGAAGAATCTGCGCTACACCATCACCAGCGAGACCGCGCCGCTGCCGGCGGTGGCGATCACCTGGCTGATCCCGCCCGCGGCGGACAGTGCCGACGCGATCCCGCTGCAGGTGGCCGCGGCGCTGCTGTCGCTGGGCGATTCGTCGCGGCTGTACCAGTCGCTGGTGTACCGCCATCAGGTGGCGCAGCAGGTCGGCGCCGATGCCGACGGCCGGGTCGGCCCGGGACTGTTCACGGTCTACGCGATCCTGGCCAGCGGCCACCGGCCGGCCGAGGCGGAGAAGCTGCTGAACGAGGAGATCATCTGGCTGGCCACCCAGCCGATCCCCGCCGCCGAGCTGGACAAGGTCAAGACGCTGCTGCTGACCAGCCAGCTCAGGCAGCGCCAGACCGCGCAGGGCATCGCGTTCGCGCTGGGGCAGGCGACCCTGATCGACGGCAACCCCGAGCGCGTCAACACCGATCTGGTGGCGCTGCAGAAGGTCACCGCGAAGGATGTGCACCGCGTGCTGCAGAAATACATCACCGGCGCGCACAGCGTCACCATCGACTACCTGCCGCAGGCGGCCGCGGGCAAGCCTGCCGCCAGCAAGGGAGCGACGAAATGAAGCGCGCCATCCGCCCGCATCTGGCCGTCCATACGGCCATCCTGATCGCGGTTGCCGTGATCGTCAGCGGCTGCGCCCCGGGTGCGCCGACCCGGCCGGTCGCGGCGGCTGCACCGGCGAGCGCCGCGTCGACCGCCGCGCTCGACGGGTTCCCCGCCAGTGCGCCGGCGCCCGGACCGGCACCGCAGCTGAGCGTGCCGACGCCGTTCGCGCAGACGCTGGCCAACGGCCTGAAGGTGATCAGCGTGCGTCGCGCCGGGCTGCCGCTGGTGACCGCGCAGCTGGTGCTGCGCAGCGGCGGCGAGATGGATCCGCCGCAGCTGGCGGGGCTGGCCGATCTCACCGCGAACCTGCTGAGCAAGGGGGCGGGCGGGCAGAGCGCGCCGCAGATCGCCGCCGCCGCCGAGGCGCTGGGCGGCTCGCTCAGCGCCGCCGCCGGCTGGGACGAGAGCGCGGTGGGCATCACCGTGACCACGCCGAAGCTGCCGCAGGCGCTGCACC
>JAJXTX010000066.1 GCA_021783385.1 Pseudomonadota bacterium | reverse complement strand
CGTTCGGCCGTTTCGGTGCGCCCGAGGAGATCGCCCACGCCGCGCTGTTCCTCGCCTCGCCGTGGGCCGGCTGGATCACCGGACAGACGCTGGTGGTCGATGGCGGCCAGATGCTGCATGGCTGACGAGTGCCTGGCAGAGGCGGTACCTGCGCTGCGTGGCGGCAGGCGTCTGCGTGAGCTGTTCGATGCCTGCGCCGAGCACGGCACGATAAGCTTCGATGACGACACCTGCATCTTTGCCGGTCAGCTGGGCTGAGCCATGTACGATTTCCTGCGTCCGCTGCTGTTCAAGCTCGATGCCGAGCGCGCGCACCGCCTGACCCTGTACGGGCTGGGCGTGGCCCAGCGCAGCGGGCTGGTGCGCTGGGTGGCCGAGCCGCCGCCGGATCTGCCGGTGAGCGCGTTTGGCATCACCTTTCCCAACCCGGTGGGCCTCGCCGCCGGGCTCGACAAGAACGCCGAGCATCTCGACGCGCTGGCCGCGCTGGGTTTCGGCTTCATCGAGGTGGGTACGGTGACGCCGCTGCCGCAGCCGGGCAACGACAAGCCGCGCATGTTCCGGCTGCCGCAGCACGAGGCGATCATCAACCGGCTCGGCTTCAACAACGGCGGCGTCGATGCGCTGCTGCGCAACGTGCAGGCGTCGGCGTATCGCGGCGTGCTCGGCATCAACATCGGCAAGAACAAGGACACCCCGAACGAGAAGGCAGTCAACGACTACCTCACCTGCCTGCACAAGGTGTACGCGCACGCCAGCTACATCGCGGTGAACATCTCCTCGCCCAACACGCAGGGCCTGCGCGACCTGCAGCAGGAGGCCACGCTGTACAAGTTCATCTCGATCCTGCGCGCGGCGCAGGAGCGGCTGGGCTCGCAGCAGGGCAGCCGCAAGCCGATGCTGCTGAAGATCGCGCCCGACCTGACCGAGGCCGAGCTCGACGCGATCGCCGAGGTGCTGCTGCGCACCGGCATCGACGGCGTGATCTGCAGCAACACCACCATCGACCACACGGCCGTGGCCGACGATCCGCACGGCAGCGAGGCCGGCGGGCTGTCGGGCAAGCCGCTGTTCGCGCGCTCGACCGCGGTGCTCGCCGGCATGCACGCGCGCCTGCAGGGGCGCATCCCGCTGGTCGGCGTGGGCGGGATCCTCGATGGCAGCGACGCGGCGGAGAAGCTCGACGCCGGCGCCGTGCTGGTGCAGATCTATTCCGGGCTGATCTATCGCGGACCGCAGCTGGTCGGCGAATGTGTCAACGAGATCCGCCGCCAGCGCATCGCGGCGATGGAGGCAGGCCCCGATGCCGGCTGAGCGGAGCGACATGCCAGCGGAGCGAGTGGACATGGGCGGCTACACGCTGATCGAGAACGCGCCGCTGGCGGCGCGCAACACGCTGCGCGTGGATGCGCGAGCGCAGCTGCTGGCCGAGATCCGCGACGCGGCCAAGCTGCCCGAGCTGCTCGATTTTCCGGCGATCCGCGGCGGCCGCCTGCTGGTGCTGGGCGAGGGCAGCAACGTGCTGTTCACCGGCGACTTCACCGGCACCGTGCTGGTGATGGCCACCCGTGGCGTCCATGTCGAGACGCTTGCCACCAGTGGCGTCCATGTCGAGCCGCTTGCCACCAGTGGCGTGCCGCTGGAAAGCGATGGCGAGTGTGCGCGCATCGCGGTGGCCGCCGGCGAGCGCTGGGACGACTTCGTGCGCTGGACGCTGGGGCAGGGTTACGCGGGGCTGGAAAACCTGATCCTGATTCCCGGCACCGTGGGCGCCGCACCGATCCAGAACATCGGCGCCTACGGCTGCGAGGTGGCCGAGTTCGTCGAGAGTGTGGAAGCGTGGGATACGCGTGAGCGCCGCGTGGTGATGCTGGATCACGCCACCTGCGCGTTCGGCTACCGCGACTCGCTGTTCAAGCGTGAACCGGGGCGCTACATCGTCACCGCCGTGCGCTTCGTGCTGCCACGCCGTCGCCCGCTGCGCACCGACTACGCGGGCATCGACGCGGAGCTGCGGCGGATGGGCGTGGACAGGCCCGCGCCGTTCCACGTGGCCGAGGCGGTGGTGCACCTGCGCACGCGCAAGCTGCCCGACCCGGCGGTGATCGGCAACGCCGGCAGCTTCTTCAAGAACCCGCTGGTCGAGGCCGCGCTGGCCGAGCGCCTCGCGCGCGAGCATCCCGGGCTGGTCGCGTGGCAGCAGCCGGACGGCCGCAGCAAGCTGTCCGCCGCGTGGCTGATCGAGACGGCCGGCTTCAAGGGCCTGCGCGAAGGCGACGCCGGCATCTCCAATCGCCACGCGCTGGTGCTGGTCAATCACGGCACGGCCAGCGGGCCGCAGCTGTGGGCGCTGGCGCAGCGGGTGATGGCCGGCGTGCACGCCAAGTTCGGGGTGCAGCTGGAACCGGAGCCGCTGATCATTGGCGCACGCTGAGCGTTTTTGCAGGAGAGCGCACGGGGTGCGCTCCTACACGGGCATTGGTCGCTCCAGATCCGGCAGCAACACCGTGATCAGCCCCATCAGCGGCAACCAGGCGCACAGCCGGTAGACGTAGGTGATGCCGTGCGCGTCGGCCAGCGCGCCGAGCACCGCGGCGCCGATGCCGCCCATGCCGAAGGCGAAGCCGAAGAACAGCCCGGAGACCATGCCGACGCGGCCGGGGATCAGCTCCTGCGCGTAGACCAGGATGGCCGAGAACGCCGACGCCAGGATCAGCCCGATGATCACCGTCAGCACGCCCGTCCACATCAGGTTCGCGTGCGGCAGCAGCAGGGTGAACGGCGCCACGCCCAGGATCGACACCCAGATCACCCACTTGCGCCCGATGCGGTCGCCGACCGGGCCGCCGATCAGCGAACCGGCGGCCACCGCCAGCAGGAACGCGAACAGGTGCATCTGCGCGTTCTGCACCGACACGCCGAAGGTGTGGATCAGGTAGAAGGTGTAATAGCTGCTGAGGCTGGCCAGGTAGAAATACTTCGAGAAGATCAGCAGCCCCAGGATCGCCAGCGCGCCGATCACCCGCTGCCGCGACAGCGGCGCCAGCGTCGGGCGCTGCAGCGCGGCGCGGGCGTGGATCACGTGATGCTGCCCATACCAGCGGCTGACCTGCAGCAGCACCACGATGCCCAGCAGCGCCGCCAGCGCGAACCATGCCACGCTGCCGCGCCCGTCTGGCACGATGATCCAGGCCGCCAGCAGCGGCCCCAGCGAGGCGCCGGTGTTGCCGCCCACCTGGAACAGCGACTGCGCCAGCCCGTGGCGGCCGCCCGAGGCCATCCGCGCCACCCGCGACGATTCCGGATGGAAGATCGCCGAACCGGTGCCGACCAGCGCCGCGGCCACCAGCAGCACGGTAAAGTCCGGCGCGCTGGCCAGCAGCAGCAGGCCACACAGGGTGAAGCCCATGCCCACCGGCAGCGAGTACGGCAGCGGCCGCCGGTCGGTCACGATGCCCACCAGAGGCTGCAGCAGCGAGGCGGTGATCTGGTAGGTCAGCGTGATCAGGCCGATCTGCGCAAAGTTCAGCGCGAAGTCGTGCTTCAGCACCGGATAGATCGCCAAGATCAGCGACTGGATCATGTCGTTGAGCATGTGCGCGACGCTGATCCCGCCGAGCACGGCAAACTGCGGCCGCTGGCCGGGCAGCAGCGGCGTGCTGTCGGTCAGCTCGGGAATGGCGGCGGGAGAGAGCGCGCTGCTCTCGACGCGGGTCTGCATGGGCATGGATTCCTGGCGGCGTGGAGTCGGCGTCTGCCGCCGAGGGCACTGCACGATAAGGCAACCGCAGCCGCCCGGCATGTGCTGGAGTTCATGGCTCCCGCATGTCATCGACCCGCCACCCGACCCAGGCAGAATCAGCCCCGGGGCCGGAGCGGGCCGGTGGCGTCAACTCGCCGCTCACCGGCATCGCGCTACCATGCGGTTTCGCCTGCATGCCACCACCACGCCGACCGGGACCGTTTGTCGATGAACAGCCGCAGCATCCGTGACAGCCTGCCCACCCATGCTTCTGCGCCGGCCGCGAACGACGCCTCGCCGCCTGCGACAGAGGTGGATCTGGGCGATCCGCGGCTGTACATCAACCGCGAGTTGTCGCAGCTGCAGTTCAACATCCGCGTGCTGGACCAGGCGCTGGACGAGCGCACACCGCTGCTGGAGCGGCTGAAGTTCCTGCTGATCTTCTCGCGCAACATGGACGAGTTCTTCGAGATCCGGGTGGCCGGGCTGAAGGGCCAGATCGCGCTGGACCATGAATTGATCGGCGCCGACGGCACCGCGCCGCGGCGCGCGCTGGCCGAGATCAGCGAGATCGCGCACAAGCAGATCGAGCGGCAGTACGCCATGCTCAACGAGCGCATCCTGCCGGAGCTGGCGGCGCGCGGCATCCGCATCGTGCGGCGCACGAAGTGGACGCACAAGCAGAAGCTGTGGGTGCGCCGCTATTTTCGCGAGGAAGTGGCGCCGCTGGTGACGCCGATCGGGCTGGATCCGACCCACCCGTTTCCGCTGCTGGTCAACAAGAGCCTCAACTTCATTGTGCGGCTGGAGGGCGTCGATGCGTTCGGCCGCGACTCCGGTCTGGCGATCGTGCCGGCGCCGCGCGTGTTGCCGCGGCTGATCCGGCTGCCGCTGGAGATCTGCGAGGGCGGCGACAACTATGTGCTGCTGTCCTCGATGCTGCATGCGCATGCGGAGGAGCTGTTTCCCGGCATGCAGGTGCTCGGCTGCTACCAGTTCCGGCTGACCCGCAACGCCGACCTCACGCTCGACCCGGAGGACGTCGAAGACCTGGCGCTGGCGCTGCGCGGCGAGCTCTACTCGCGCCGCTTTGGCGACGCGGTGCGGCTGGAGGTGGCCGACAACTGCCCGAGGGACCTGATCGACTACCTGCTCAAGCAGTTCGGCCTCAACGAGTCGGAGCTGTACGAGGTGAACGGTCCGGTGAACCTGGCGCGGCTGTTCCGCATCGCCAGCGAGGCGGGCTATCCGCAGCTGCAGTACCCGCCGTTCACGCCGGTGCTGCCGAAGGCGCTCAAGCACACGGAGGACCTGTTCCAGGTGGTCGGGCGGCAGGACGTGCTGCTGCTGCATCCGTACGAGTCGTTCGCGCCGGTGGTCGACCTGCTGCGTCAGGCGGCCAAGGATCCGCAGGTGCTGGCGATCAAGCAGACGCTGTACCGCACCGGCGCCAATTCGGAGATCGTCGACGCGCTGGTGGACGCCGCGCGCGCCGGCAAGGAAGTGACCGCGGTGGTCGAACTGCGCGCGCGTTTCGATGAGGAGTCCAACCTCACGCTCGCCTCGCGCCTGCAACAGGCCGGCGCGATGGTGATCTACGGCGTGGTAGGCATCAAGACGCACGCCAAGCTGATGCTGATCCAGCGCCGCGAGGGCAACCAGCTGGTGCGTTATGCGCACATGGGCACCGGCAACTACCACACCGGCAACGCGCGGCTGTATACCGATTACAGCCTGCTCACTTCCGACCCGGCGCTGTGCGACGACGTGCACCGGCTGTTCAGCCAGCTCACCGGCATGGGCAAGGTGCTGCGCATGAAGAAGCTGCTGCATGCGCCATTCACGCTGAAGAAGGCGCTGCTGGAGATGATCGGCAGCGAGACCGCGCATGCCGCCGCTGGCCGGCCAGCGCAGATCATCCTGAAGGTCAACGCGCTGACCGAGCCGAAGCTGATCCGCGCGCTGTACAAGGCGAGCATCGCTGGGGTGCAGGTCGATCTGATCGTGCGCGGCGTGTGCTGCCTGCGCCCGGGCGTGGAGGGCGTGTCGCAGAATATCCGCGTGCGCTCGGTGATCGGCCGCTTCCTGGAGCACAGCCGCGTCTACTGGTTCGCCAACGACGGCGAGCCGAAGCTGTATCTGGCCAGCGCCGACCTGATGGAGCGCAACCTGGACCGGCGCGTGGAAACCGCCTTCCCGATCGACGGAAAGAAATTGCAGCAGCGGGTGCGCGAGGTGCTGCAGCTGTACCTCGACGACACGGCCAGCGCGCTGCTGATGCAGCCCGACGGCCAGTATCTGGCGCTGGCCCCGGTGCAGGCCCCCGGCGCGGCCGCCTGCGACGTGCAGTCGCGCCTGCTCGAAAAAATTTGCGGTGTCGCCAGCTTGACCTCCTGACCCGCTGTCCGTCAGCCGTCCGCTGCGCCTGCTGATGATGGTCGCCAACCCCGGCCGCGGTGTATGGTTGTGCTGCATGGTCAGGCTTCGTGCAGCGCATCTTCGCTGAATCAGGCCACCCCGTGCGGGCGGTCCGCCACGAGGCTGACGCATGAATGACACCGCATATGGAGGGGGGTGGGTGTGCTTGCGCGACTGAAGGGCTTTCTGCGACGACGACAGCTCGATCGGATCGCGGCCGGTGCCCCCGGCTCATGGCACGCGGTGGTCCACGGCAGCACAAGCGGTCTGCTGGTGCTTCACCCGCAGGGGCGCATCCTGTATGCGAACCCGGTGGCGGCGCACTGGTTGGGGCGCAGCGCGGACGCGCTGGTGGGCTCGACGTTCCTTTGCACGCTGGTGCCGGGTGAGGTCGCCGAGTTGCAGCTCGGCGAGGAGCGCGGCGCTCCGCTCAGCCTGGAGGTCTGTACCACCGAGGTGGTATGGCAAGGCCAGCCCGCGCTGCTGGCGAGCATGCACGACGTCACCGAACGGCAGCGGCTGCAGTCGCTGAAAAACCAGCGCGTAAAGCTGCTTGAACGGATGGCCCAGGGCGCTCCCCTGGCCGAAGTGCTGTGCGCCGTGGTGGATTTGGTCGAGAGCCAGTTCCCGCAATCGATCTGCACCGTGATGCTGCTCGATCCGGATGGCCGGCGGCTGCATCATGCCGCCTCGACACGGCTTCCGCAGGAGCTGATCGATGCCTTCGAGGGGGCCGAGATCGGTCCCGGCCGGGGCTCCTGCGGCACGGCGGCGTTCGAGCGGCGCGCGGTGATCGTGGCCGACATCGCCACCGATCCGCTGTGGGACAGCTGGCGCGAGTTGATGTTGCGCAATGGCATGCGCGCCTGCTGGTCGGTACCGATCTTTTCCGGTGCGCAGCAAGTGGTGGGCACGTTTGCCAATTACCAGAGTGCGCCGCACTCACCGGCCGCCGCGGAGATCGAACTGTCCGAGGCGTGTGCGCACATCATCGGTATCGCGATCGAGCGGCATCGCGCGGAGGGGCAGCTGAGGTTGCTGGATTCCTGCGTGGAACGCCTCAACGACCTTGTGGTGATCACCGAGGCGGCTCCGCTCAACGAAGCGGGCCCGCGCATCGTGTTTGTCAACGACGCCTTCCTGCGGCGCACCGGCTACCGCCGCGAGGAAGTGATCGGCCGCACGCCGCGCATGCTGCAGGGGCCGCTGACCCAGCGCGTCGAACTCGACCGCATCCGCGCTGCGCTCGAGGCGGCGCAACCGGTGCGCGCCGAGCTGATCAACTACGACCGCCACGGCGGTCCGTTCTGGTTGGAGCTGGACATCACGCCGATCGCCGGTGCGGAGGGCCGCCTCACGCATTTCATTGCGGTGGAGCGCGACATTACCGAGTACAAGCGCATCGAGACGGCGATGCGCGAAAGCGAGCAGCGCTTCCGCGTCGCCGCCAAGGTCAGCACCGACGCGATCTGGGACTGGAACCTGGTGACGGGTGCGCTGTGGTGGAGCGAAGGGCTGCAGACGCTGTTCGGACACCTGCTGGCAGACATCGAGCAGGGGATCGAGTCGTGGACCGGCCGCGTGCACACCGACGATCGCGAGCGCGTGCTGCGCGGCATCCACGCGGTGATCAACAGCGATGGGCAGGACTGGAGCGATGAATACCGCTTCCAGCGCGCCGATGGCAGTTACGCCGAGGTGCTGGATCGCGGATTCGTGATGCGCGATGGCGACGGCAGGCCGTTGCGCATGATCGGTGGCATGAACGACATCACCCGGCGCAAGCAGGCCGAGGCCGAGGCCCGGCGCGCAAACGAACAGCTGCGCGCCACTGCGGCGGAATACCGTCTGCTGTTCGAGGGCAATCCTCACCCGATGTGGGTTTACGAGTGCGCCACCCTGCGCGTGCTGGCGGTGAATGACGCGGCGATCGCGCACTACGGCTATTCGCGCGAGGAGTTTCTGGCGCTTAGCCTGCCGGACCTGCGCCCGGCCGAGGAGATCGAGCGGCTGCTTGAGGATGTGCGCAAGCCGGTGACCGGCTTCCGCGCTGCCGAATGCTGGCGCCACCGGCGCAAGGACGGTTCGCTGATCGACGTGGAGATTTCCGCAGGCGACATCGTCTTCGAGGGTCGTCCGGCACGACTGGTGCTGGCCAGCGACGTCACCCGGCGGCTGCAGAACGAGCGGGAGCTGGCGCGCATCAGCCGCGCCGAGCTGATGCTCAGCCGTTGCAACGACGCACTGCTGCGCGCCCAGACCGAGCAGGAGCTGCTGGAGTCCGTCTGCCGCATCGGCGTCGAGACCGGTGGCTATCCCTGCACCTGGGTCGGATACGCGCTCGACGACGAGGCCCGGACGATCCAGCCGGTGGCGCATCACGGCGCGGGCACCGGCTACCTGCGGCACATCCGGCTGAGCTGGTCGGCCGAGCAGCCGGAGGGCCAGGGCCCGGCGGGGCGCACCATTCGCAGCGGTACCCCGACGGTGGTGGAGGACATCGCACAGGATGCGACGTTCTCCCCATGGGCGCCCTATGCGCTGCGGCAGGGCTTCCGTGCGACGATCTGTCTGCCGTTGCAGGATGGCGAACGCACGTTCGGTCATCTGTCGTTCTATGCCGGCGTGGCGCGCCCGCTGGTGGCGGAGGAGCTCAAGCTGCTGCAGGAGCTGGCCGACAACCTGGCGCATGGCATCGACTTCATCCGCTCGCGGTCGGAGCGGTACCGCATGCACGCGGCCGTGGCGCGCATGGCCACGGCCGTCTCCACTGGCAGCGGCGAGGATCTGTTCGAGCAGATGGCGCTGGCGATGGCCGAATCGGTGGGTGCCGATGCGGCCTTCATCCTGCGCTGGCTGCCCGGCGAGCCGCAGCACGCGCGCACGCTGGCGGTGGTGGTGAACGGGCAGCTGCGCGAGAACTTCGACTATGCGCTGGAAGGTACGCCGTGCGCCGGCTTCCTGCGCGAACCGGTCTGCATCGTGACCGATCTGTTGCCCGCGCGGTACGCCGGATTTGTCGAAGCGGCCGGCATCGATGCGCGTGCCTACGCGGGCCGGCGCTTCGACAGTACGCGCGGCGAGTCACTCGGCTCGCTGTGCGTGCTGTATCGCGAGCCGCTGCGCAATACCGATTTCATCGTCTCGACGCTGGGTATCTTCGCGGCCCGCGCGGCTGCCGAGCTGGAGCGGCAGGCCGCCGATGCACATATCCGGCAACAGGCATCGCTGCTCGACAAGGCACACAACGCCATCATCGTGCGTGATCTGGACGGTCGCATCAGCTATTGGAACCAGGGCGCCGAGCGGTTGTACGGCTGGACCGCCGGGGAGATGCTCGGACGCACCAACAGCGACGACAGCGAGCAGGACGCCGAGTTGCTGGCCAGTATCATCGGCGTGCTGCTGCGCGACGGAGAGTGGACTGGCCGCCTCGGCCGCCGCCGCCGCGACGGCACCGCGATCACGGTCGAGGCGCACTGCACGCTGATCCGCGACGCGCGCGGCGCCCCGCACTCGATGCTTTCCATCGTCAACGACATCACCCAGCGGGTGCTGCTGGAGCAGCGGCTGCAGCGCTCGGAGCGGATGGAGGCGATCGGCCAGCTCACCGGCGGCGTCGCCCACGACTTCAACAACCTGCTCACAGTGATGCTCGGCAATGCCGAGATCCTGGTCGAAAAGCTGGTCGGACAGCCGCGCCTGCTGGAGCTGGCCGAGATGACCCGCACGGCGGCCGTGCGCGGCGCCGATCTCACCCATCGGCTGCTCGCCTTCGCGCGTCGGCAGGCGCTGGAGCCCACGGCAGTGCGGGTCAATACGCTGATCGCCTCGATGAATGTGTTGCTGCGGCGCACTCTGGGCGGGCAGGTGGAGATCGAGACGATCCAGGCAGCCGGTCTGTGGGACGCGCTGGTCGATCCGTCGCAGCTGGAGGGCGCCCTGCTCAACCTGTGCCTGAATGCGCGCGATGCGATGCCCGGCGGCGGTCGCCTCACCATCGAGACCGCGAACGTGTGGATCGACCAGGCGTATGCCGATCAGCACAACGAGGTGCGGCCGGGGCAGTACGTGCTGGTGGCGGTGTCCGACACCGGCACCGGTATTGCCGCAGAGCACCTGGATCGCGTGTTCGAACCGTTCTTCACCACCAAGGATTCCGGCAAGGGCACCGGACTGGGGTTGAGCATGGTGTATGGCTTCGTCAAGCAGTCCCAAGGCCACATCAAGATCTACTCCGAGCCGGGCCAGGGCTCGACGGTCAAGATGTATCTGCCGCGCGCCGCGCAGCGCGCCCAGCCGCAACCGGCCGGGCCGGTCCATGCGCCGGCGACCGAAGGCAGCGAGACGATCCTGCTGGTGGAGGACGACGAGCTGGTCTGCCGCTATGCCGAGGACCAGCTGCGCGGCCTCGGCTATCGCGTGATCACCGCGCATACCGGCGCGCAGGCGCTCGAGGTGCTGCAGCAAAATCCGGACATCGATCTGCTCTTCACTGATGTGATGATGCCCGACGGCATGAACGGTCGGCAGCTCGCCGATGCGGCACTCGTAATGCGGCCCGGGCTGCGTGTGCTGTACACCTCCGGCTATACCGAAAACGCGATCATTCATCACGGCCGGCTGGATCCGGGCATCCAGCTGCTCAACAAGCCGTATACGCGGGCCGGGCTGGCGCGCAAGGTGCGCGCGGCGCTGGCGGAGCCTGCAGCGTGAACAACCTTCACGATTCGGGATGTCCGGGGCGCCTGCTGATCCTCGACGACGAGGAGGCGGTCGGCCGCACGATCGCATTCATTGCCGAGGAGCTCGGCTTCGAGGTGCGCGCGTTCACCCGGCCGGCGGAGTTCTTCGGGGCGCTGGATGCGTGGCAGCCGACGCATATCGCGATAGACCTGGTGATGCCGGAGATGGACGGCATCGAGGCGATGCGCCTGCTGGCCGAGCGCGGCTGCCAGGCCAGCATCATCATCACCAGCGGGGTCGGCAGCCGCGTGCTGGATTCGGCGCGACGCACGGCCACCGAGCAGGGCCTGCGCGAGGTCAACGCGATCTCCAAGCCGTTCTCGCGCGACATGCTGCGCCGGCTGCTCAGCGGCGCGCACGGACGCGGCGGAGCGCGTGCATCGAGCGCCGAGCCGCTGCATGCCGACGACTTCGTCATCACCGAAGCGCAACTGCGCCACGGGCTGGAGCAGCAGCAGCTGCAGCTGGCCTATCAGCCCAAGATCGACTGCAGCAGTGGC